>JAGOHU010000017.1 GCA_017995975.1 Negativicutes bacterium | reverse complement strand
TGAGTTCGTAGACCTGCAACTTTTTGCTGGGCCTGCCTTTCGGCTCCAATGATTAGTCCAAAAAAGCAAGCTAGACCGAGGCGGATCAGAATGTCTTGGGTATCCATAAAATCGAACTCCTTTCCCTGTTAATTTTAAAAAAATGAAGTTCTTTACTAGTTATACTTCGTGTTTTAATCGAATAATCCTTTTAAAAATAAATAACTAGATGATTGTCAGCCCGGTTCTGATTTGAGACTTAGCTTCTCTTGAAGAAAATTTTGGTAGGTCATTCCAAGGGCCAATAGGAAGACCGCTGCCAAAGTAAATACAGGCGAAAATCCGAGTTGTTGAATTAAGATTCCAAGTAAAATCGAGCCAAAAGCAGAACCGATGTCCACCGAGGTGGTAAAGACTCCAAAGGCGACGCCTCGCTCTTCCAGCCCAGTACGGCTGGCTACAATTGGGATCAGAGCGGGAAAGGAAATCCCATAGGTAAGGCCAATGAAAAGCCCCATTAAAGTTGCTGAGAAGGGGCTAGGAGGGAGTAACATTCCGGCTAGGGTAATCCCAAATCCATAAAGTAAAAATCCTAAGAGTCGAACCGACGGAATCCAATTTAAGATGCGCCCGATCAGTACTCGGGTGAGAATGACTGAAATGGCGTAAGCCATATAGTAGTGGCTTAGACCAGAAGCTTGGACACTTTCAAAAAGAATGGGGACAAAAGCGAAAAGAGCCCCATAAGCAAAATTGGACCCGAATTGACAAATGGAAGGAATCCAGACGCCTGGGTTCTTGATTACCATGGCAAGAGGTACTTTTTTTGCTTCTTTTGCAGTCTGAGTCAATTTGATATTTTTGGGAAAAAGAATAAAAGTCAGCAAGGCTACGACGAAGCTAAGAATGACCATAAAATCAAAACCAAATTGAAGATAGAGAAAGAGGGCCGTGGAAAAGGCGATGCCATTGCCAATCATAATGAAAAGGGTGAAAATTCCGACCGCTTCATTTTGGTATTGGGGCTTATGTAGAACTGAATTAATGGTGAGGGCTGCAGCGGAAAATCCAGTAATACTGGCTCCATGTATAAAGCGGGCCAATAAAAGAGTCGGCAAGGTGGCGGAATAAAGAAGTAGTAGAAGAGACAGGCCTGCGATGAGAATCCCTACGCCTAATACTTTTACACTGCCGTAGCGGTCGACCCAACGACCAGAAGGAATCCGAAAAAGAACTGCACCCAAGGCAAAAAATCCTACGATCATACCGATCGTATCGGTGGTATAGCCTTGATGGTGAAAGTGGACTGGCAGAACAGGAACTAAATAATTGACACTCATCCAAAAGAATAAATTTGAAAAAATAAGTCGGATAAATGTGGGAGTATAGAGGTCGCGGTTGAACATAAAAAAACCATCCTTTTCAGCATAGTAGCAGTAAGTCTATTATACGGACTTTTTTTGAAATCGGCAAAACAAAACAGGGGATTTCTAAAAGAAAGGGAATAAGTAAAAATAGGAAATAAAATAATTGGAGGAATGAAAAATGCCAAGCCAGGTTTTTTTTGCTAATTTACGTTCCCGTACAGCGAAACAAAGTAAAAGCATGAAGGTGAAGGCTCTTTTTGAAAAAGCTGGATTTTCTAAGATTGTATCCCCTGAGGATTTAGTTGCCATAAAGCTACATTTTGGTGAGGCCGGTGGGGACACTTACATCAATCCTATTTTTGTTCGAGTCGTGGTAGATTTGGTAAAAGAAGCGGGAGGTAAGCCTTTCCTTACTGATACAAACACTCTTTATTCGGGGAGTCGCCACAATGGGGTGGATCATTTAGCTACAGCTAGTTCTCATGGCTTTGTGCCTGAGGTGGTGGGAGCACCAGTGATCATTGCGGATGGATTGATGGGTGAAAATCGCCGAGATGTTTCTTTAGACGGAAAAGGAAAGTATTTTGAAAAAGCTCATATTGCCGGTGCAGTAGCGGAAGCTGATGGGATGGTAGTGTTGTCTCACTTTAAAGGTCATGGTATGGCCGGCTTTGGTGGGGCGATTAAAAATTTGGCTATGGGTTGTGCTCCTGCAGCGGGGAAAAAGGATCAACATTTTACTCGTATTTCTGTGAATGAGGGAAAATGTGTGGGTTGTGGTGAGTGTATTGAAATTTGTCCAGTGAAAGCCTTGTCTTTTATCGAGACTGAAAAAGGACGAAAAGCTGCCAGTGATAAAGAGGTTTGTATCGGCTGTGGTGAGTGTATTACAGTCTGTCCGATGAAGGCTTTGGCAATGGATTGGGAAGAAGCAGGCAAGGAATTTTTAGAGCGGATGGGCGAGTATGCTTGGGCCGCTGTGAAGGATAAAAAAGAAAAAGTTTGCTATATCAATTTTCTCCTAAATATTACCCCTGATTGTGATTGTGTGCCTTGGAGCGATACTCCGGTAGTACCAGATATTGGCATCTTGGCTTCTTGGGATCCGATCGCTTTGGATCAGGCTTGCTATGACTTAGTGACAGCTCAAGAAGGATTCAAGAATTCTTTGCTTGAGTGTAATCATGAAGTCGGGGCAGATAAATTTGTTGGCCTAGGACGAGTAGATGGTCGTTTCCAATTGCAGCATGGGACAGAGCTGGGAATGGGCAAGCTCGAATACAAGCTCATTGAAATTTAGTGAGGTAGAAAATGAAGTCAAAATGGTTAGTTCTTTTTGCAGTTGTTCTTTTTATGGGAATAGGCTCGGAAGCTTTTGCAAAAGAAGAAGTATGGAAAGATAAAAAAGAACGCTTTTCTGATTGGAAAAAAGTAATTGTAGTAGAGTTGGTCACTCCTTCGGAAATCTCAGTGGATCTTTTGCTACGCAATATTGTCGCCGAAGAATGGGCTGATGTGTTGTCGAAAAAATTGAGTTCAAAAAAAATGGAAAAAATTTCTTGGACTGAAGCGCTGAAATATTTAGGTGAAAAAGATGCCACTCTTGATTGGTCTCACTTGTGGGATTCGGATCAAGAAGAATTTTTCCGTAAAGCGGCTCCCTTGTGGGGTGATTATGCAGATGGAATTTTGATTAGCTCAATTCAGTCCTATCAGAAAGAAAATGTTTGGAAAACAAAGAAACGCAGCAAACTCTCTAGTGTACTGGGAGTCGGTGCCAGTATACCAGTTGGTGGTCATGGCGAAATATTTGGACAGGTAGGTCAGACAGTGGGTGCGATGGGTGGGCAAGGTGGCAAAGAGGTGACCTGGTCATCGATTCAAGGAGAATTTTCCTTGGCTCGGATGGATGGTACTCGAGCTTGGGTCTATCGATCCACCTTAGCGGAAGAAGAGGAAGAGTCGGATCAATTTTTGAAAAAGTTTTTTAGAAAAGTAGAGAGCCAGATACCACTGAAAAAGTAGGTGAAAAGCAATGATAAAGAAGTTGGTTAGTTTTGTTTTCATTGGAATTCTGTTTTTTGGATTGGCTGAAGCGAAAGAGCCCCAATGGATAGATGAAAGTGTTGATTTTTCTACTTGGAAACGGGTGATTCTGGTGGAGTTAGCCGATACGGAGCTAGAGCCACTAGTAGAGGATATAGATGATGATCTAAAGCCCAAATCGGCATTGACTCCAGAGGGCGAGAGTTCGGCGGATCAAAAGAAACCTGTCATAAGGAAGACTTTGGACTTGATAGGGGCTAATGAGGTCTGGAAACAACAAGTTCCGAAAAAATTGAAAGTAAAAAAGATCGAAGTGATCTCCCCTTTAGAAATGCTTGCTTATTTGAACCAAAAAGCACCTATGGAAAACTGGAATGAGCTTTGGGGAGCTGCTGATCGGGAAAGTTTTTTCAAAAAAGCAGCTCCTTTCATGGAAAATTATGCAGATGGTATTTTGACAGGTCAGATGCTTCGAATGTCGGAAGGCCAGATTTATATTCCCCCAAGTACTCGCACTGAGAGCTATAACCAAGGTGGAACTTGGCGGAATGGGACTTACTCTCCTCGTATGATGACTCGGACAGTCACTACGCCCGGGTACTATAGCCCCAGTTGGCAGGCTAGCGGACGGTTTACCTTGATGAGATTGGATGGTTCTACTGTATGGACTTACGAGAAATCATCAAATAAAGCGCAAAAAGGTCTTTTTAGTAGCAAGAAACCGAGTAAGTTTTTTGAAGATTTTTTTAATCGAGCTTTGGGAGAAAGTCCTATCTTCTTGGAAAAGAAAGCCAAAGGTGAATAAATAGCGAAACCCTTGATAGATTTTCTATCAAGGGTTTTCGCGTTTTCATTTACGAATCAATTAATCCCCAGCGGTCATTGTAGGTGGTATTGTTGCCAGAGGAATTTCGGATTCGATGGGGCTTTGGTCGAGTACGTAGACAATTCCGTAGGTGATGGTGCAGACGATCCATTCGGCGAAGATTACGTGGGGGAAGATTCGTACTGCTGGTATGAAGCGCCAAGCCAGGAGAGTTCCGATGGCTACAACGAAAGTCCAAAAGGCACTGCTACGGCGGCAGTATTGAGGTGCAAAGAGGGTGAAGAGCAAGATGACTCCGAAGGCGGCACAGAGGGAAAGTCCAAAAAGGAGCACTGTCAAAATTCCAGTCATAAACATAGCGAAGCTACAAGTGAGAATTCCCAAGAGGACTACAGAGCCTTTATTTACCCAGACATAATTTTCAGGGGAGACATCGGGATTGATAAAACGCTTGTAGATATCTTGTGAGACCAGAGTAGAGGAACCTAATAGTAGATTGCAGGCGGTAGATACATCGGCGGCCCACAAAGCAGCAAGGGTCACTCCGGCGATCCAAGGGTTCAAGGTCATGATAGTTTGGGGTAAAGCCAAAGTAGCAGAAGAGTCGGGGAATAAGGATTTGGCGACGACTCCCATGAGAGCCGAGACGAAACCAATGGGTAGAATGGCTAGGCCTGCCCAGATGAAGGCTTTGCTAGTGCTTTCGGTGGTTTTTCCACTGACTGCAATTTGGGTAACGCTTTGAAGGCCCAAGTTCATTGCCATACCGACTGCTAAAAAGGTGGCAATACCAGACCAGCCGATTCCGGCAATTGGATTGAGCCAATTGGTATTGGCTACAGGAAGTTTGAGGGCGATAGCTGCCATACCGCCTTGATTACTGACTGTTAGAATGGTTGCAGTGATAATTCCTCCATAAATGAGGATTGTGTTGAGGATATTTGAAATACTAGCAGACCACATGCCACCGATAAAAGTGATGGCTACAAAAACGACTCCGCTAGTGAGAATTCCTGTTTCGAGAGTGAATATGTCGGGCAATACGGTGTGCAAGATACTACCGCCGGCAATGTATTGGATAGAGGTTGCGACCACACAGATCATCAACTGAGTGACGATCGCAGCGATTGAGCCTTTGTTATCATAATAACGATCCAATATTTCGGGCAAAGTAGTGAAGTCACGACGGTTTCTCATTTTGCTGATCAAGAACCAGCCCATGACGACGGAGCCTACGCCCCAACCTACGTTGTACCAACCAGCAGAAATTCCAATTTTAAAAGCCGATTCGGAGATACCGATCGTAGAAGCCCCGCCAATGACCAAACCAACCATGGAGACAAAGACCAGGGGAGCAGTAAGTTGCTTGCTAGCTCGGATATAGCTGTCGGCATCACCAGTGGCTTTGCTTTTTGCGTAAAACCCAATTGCGAAAAGTATGATAATGTAGACTGTGATAATCATAAATGGAATATTGGTAAACATATTTTTTCCTCCTCTTATTACTTTGTTTTTTTAAGTAGGAGCAAAATAAAAAAATCGCCCCTCTAGAAGGGACGACAGAATGCCGCGGTACCACCCAATTTGACTAACAGATAAAATAAAAAGAGTGATACCGAAGGGGTGAGCTTTTTGCCCACGGTACCACCCTAGCTAGATTTGTTAATCCACTTAACCCCTTAACGCGGGAAACGGCAAGGCTTACTTGATTCAGCACTGCGACTCCGAAGGGAGATTCAGGAAGATCGTCTGTCAATTTTCACCAGCCATTGACTCTCTGAAATCAGATCAAAACCCTACTAGCTTCATTACGGTCGTTCAAATGTAAAGTTGTTATGTGTAAAAGTGTAACTTATAATTTACACCTTGTCAACTTCTTTATTTGCTTTATTTCCCCAATAGCTTGCGAGCAAGGAACCACTGAGGGTTGCCCAAAAGCTAAAAATCACTCCTGGTAGAGCAGCCACTGGATTTAAGTGGGCTAACGCCAAAGCAACGGCCAAGCCAGAATTTTCCATTCCGATTTCAAAGGAAATGGCTTTTGATTTATGATGATTGAGTCCGAGAGCTCGGCTGGCTCCATAGCCTAGGCCTAAGCCGAGTCCATTGTGTAGGGCTACTGCGAGGAAAGCGACTCCGGCAACGGCGGCTAATTTTCCTGCGCTCAGAGATACAACGATTCCGACGATGAGTACAATGGAGAATACTGAAACGACTGGAATGATTTTTCCGAGTCGATCTAAAATTGTGGGAATAAAGAAACGGACAAGGACTCCTAGAGTAACTGGTAAAAGAACAATTTTTAAAATATCGACCAAAAGGTCAGTGGCGTTAATTGGAATAAAAGTGCCTGCTAAAAGAACGAAGATATAGGGAGTCAAAATCGGTGAGAGTAGGGTATTGATACTAGAGACGGTGACCGCTAAAGCGGTGTCGCCTTTGGCAATGAAAGCCATTACGTTGGAAGAGGTACCGCTAGGACAGGCTCCAACTAGGATCAATCCGCTGGCTAGCTCGGGAGAGAGATTTAAAAGTTTTGCCAAGCCGAAGGCCACAAAGGGCATAATTAAAAATCGCAAAATAACACCATAGAACACATCTTTGGGGCGAGTGAAGACTAATTGGAAATCTTTTGGGGTCATAGTAAGCCCCATGCCGAGCATGATCACCCCAAGGAGCCAAGGGATCGATTTGCCATAGCTGGTAAACATGGAAGGAGCGAAAAAACCGAGTAGGGCAAAAAGGATAATCCAGACCGGAAAAAGCTGAGTGAGATAGTGGGCTATTTTTTCTAATGCTTTCATGGGGTACCTTCGCTTTCTACTACCATTTGGGTAGCTATTTCTTCAGGAGTAAGGAGAGCAACTGTCAGGAATACAGTGGTGCAGACGATCCACTCTGCATAGATCAATTGAGGTACAAAGCGGATAGCCGGTACGGTTTGCCAGAGAACCATTAAGAGGATCGCTGCAGAGAATGTCCAGAAGGCACTCGACTTTCGGCAAAAAGAAGGAGCAAATAGGGCAAATAGTAGAGTGACTCCGTAAGCCGCACAAAGAGAGAGGCCGATCATGAGGGTGCTGATAATCCCTTTGATTGTTAAGGCCATTCCGCAGGTAACGACTCCTAAAATAGCTACCGAAGCCCGGTTTACCCAGAGGTATTGTTTTGGAGTAACGTTTGGATTTACAAAGCGTTTGTAAATATCTTGAGAGACCAGGGTTGAAGTTCCTAGGAGCAAATTACATGCGGTGGAAACATCAGCTGCCCAGAGTGCGGCTAAAGTAATTCCTGCAAGCCAAGGATTGAGGCTCATGATGGCTTGAGGTAATGCAAGAGTTGCAGTGCTATCTGGATACATCGACTTGGCTACGACTCCCAACAATGCAGAAACGAAGCCGATTGGTAGCATCACCATTGCACCCACGATAAAGCCACGACAGGCAGATTTTGTACTTTTGGCACTCATGGCAATTTGGGTGACACTTTGAACACCGATGTTAAAGGAAATAAAAATCGTAATCATCGCAAAGATACCAGTCCAACCAAAACCACTGACGAAATCAAACCAAGGGCCATTGGGAGGTAATTTTTCTGCTACCTTGGTCAAGCCACCCTGGTTGAATACGCAGACAATGGCGGCCACAATTAAGCCGAAGTAAATTAGGGCTACATTTAAAATATTTGATAAAGACGCAGACCAGAGTCCGCCAATAAATGTGAGGCCCACAAAAACGATACCACTGACTAGGACTCCACCTTCAAAGGAAAAATATTCGGGTAGTAAGGTGTAGAGAATCGAGCCGCCTGCAATATATTGTAGTGAAGTACTGACTACACCAATCATCATTTGAGTGACGATCGAAGCCACATAGCCTTTTTGATCGTAACGACGAGCGAGTAATTCGGGCAAGGTCGTAAAATCGGGTAGGCTTCGTAGTTTTTTGATCATTACGACTCCCATAAAAGTAGCCCCGATTGCCCAAGCCACAGTATACCACCCTGCGGATAGACCGATGCGGAAAGCTTGCTCCGAGACTCCGATCGTAGAGGCTCCGCCTACAGCTAAACCGACAATGGAGACCATAACCAAAGGGAAGGAAAGTTGATTGCCTGCTCTTTGGTAGTCAACTGCACTCCCGGAAGCCTTTTTTTTCGCATAAAGTCCGATGGCGAAAAGCAAACCGATGTAGGCAAGAACAATTAAAAATGGAATACTCATAAAACCCCTCCTGTAAAATAATAAAAATAAGATCAAAATTTGAAAATAAAAAAACGTCCTTCCCTAAAGGGACGACGTTTCTCGTGATACCACCCTGATTTAGCTTATACAAATCATTTTCCTGCTCAAAGAAATAAAAAAAGAGTGATACCGAAGGGGTGAGCTTTCGCCCACGGTACCACCCTAATTGATTATATAAACTCTCTTGTACCTGTTAACGGAGGTGGTCCGGCAAATCTTACTTTCTTTCAGATTTACAACTCAGAAGTGATTTTCATCTTTATCTCCACCGCCGATTCACACCTTTACTCGGCTCTCTGAGGTTTCTGATTTGGATTACTCTCTTCATCACAGTTTTTATTTTATCCAGTTGGTATGTGTAACAGTGTAAACAATTTTGGAATTCTTGTCAATAGGGCATTCGTTATTATTTTATTCTTTCAAAGCTGCTTGACGTATTAAATACTGTTGGTGTTCTAAATCGACTAATAATTTTTGAGCCAGGGTAGTAGCCACTTCACGTTCCTCGACTGCAAGTCCTTCGATACCCATCTGATCAAGAATTTCGCCATCTTTCAAGAAACGAATTCGAGCAAAAACACGAACTTCTGGATTTAACGCTTTGGCGGTAATTGCAACTGCTGTGGTAGCTACCGCATTTGGTACAGTGATAATGATATATTGAGCAGTTCCAAGTCCAGCAGCCAGGAGTACTTCAGACTTAGAAGCGTCTCCGTAAATTGTAGCGATTCCGATTGCGTCCAGGTCTTCGACTGTGTCTACGTTCATATCGACGATGATCGGAGTGATCCCTTTACGACGTAAAATTCGGGTGATTTGTTTTCCTGTGGGGCCAAAGCCAACCACAATCGCAGTAATCGGTTTTTCGAGTTTCGATAAATCAATTTCATTTTGCGGCCGTTTTGCTTTTAGCTTTTTCTCGGAAGGGCTAGAAAGAAATTTCCACAAAGCAGGCTTTGATTTTAAAAAGGCTTCTATTTTTGGAATTGCCTTAAATAGCAAAGGGTTGAGGGTAATGGTACCCATGGCAGAGACAATGAAGAGCCCGCTGATATCGGGGCTGATTAAGCCTAAGGACATGGCCATTTGACTTAGGATGAAAGAGAATTCTCCAATTTGACCAAGTCCAATCCCTACCAATAGAGCTGCATGAACTGAGTACCCAAAGCCCAGTAAGCAGATGAGGCTGATAAGAGGTTTGATGAGTAAGATGGCTAAAATGGTAATGATGACAGTTTGAAATTCGGTAAATAAGAAGTCTGGTTGAAAGAGCATACCAACAGAGAGAAAAAATAGAACCGAAAAAGCATCACGGAGTGGTAGGAGATTGGCTCCGGCCTGGTGACTGGTTTCGCTTTTACCAACCACCATTCCACCAAGAAAGGCACCCAGAGCAAATGAGGCATTAAAGAAATACGAGCCTCCTACAGCGGTGATGAAGGCTACCACTAAGATCGTCAAGGTGAAGAGTTCTTGAGAATGGGTTCGGGCAATTTTTTTGAGAAACCAAGGTACAAGGCGGCCGCCGATAATAATGACTCCACCCCCTAAAAGTGCCAGTTTTAGTAAGGCTGTACCAAAGATGAGTAGAAGAGGATAAAATTCAAGGGGCTCTGTTCCTTTGAGGACTCCAGCCAAATTCGGCAGGAGTACGAGACATAGAACCATTAAGATATCTTCTACGACGAGAGAAGCTACAGTGAGCTGTTCGGGGACTGTTCCTTTGAGATTGTTTTCGGAGAATACCCGCATCGCTACAACTGTGCTGGCTACCGAGAGTCCGACCCCTAAGATGACTCCCTCAGCAAAAGTAAAGCCCACTTGGGATGCGATCCCGATCCCTACTGCCAGCATAATTCCTGCTTTTAGTAACATGGTTGGGACAATCGTTTTTCGAGCTGAAGCAAGTTCGCTCAAGTCAAAATGTAACCCGACTCCAAACATCAGGAGAATAACTCCCACCTCGGAAAGTTGATTTGCCCAGGCAGGGTCGGCGACAAAGCCGGGAGACTGGGGGCCGGCGAGGAATCCGGCCAATAAATATCCAACGATAGGAGATAATCCGATCCGTTGGGCCAAGTAGCCAAAGAGAAGAGCCAGGGCAAATCCAATGGCCAGTATTTCAAGAAGTTGATAGTCGTGCATAAGAAAATCTCCTTTCAAGATGATTAATCATGTTACTATTTTACCATGGAAAAATAGTATTACACAAATAGTCCAAAAAAGGAGGAAAATGGGATAAAAGGACGAAGCTATGAGTGAGTACTTTCTTACTTTGGAAAAGAATTGTAGGAGGCGATGGAGTGAATCGTAGAGCAGAGAGGTCGAGTTTGTGGCTCCTTTTTGTAGGACTTCTGATGATCGGGTTGGGAATTTATGTGTGGCTACATCCTGCTGAAGCGATTTTTGCCCTAGGTCTTTATTTGGGGATTGCTTTTCTAATGAGTGGAACCGCTTTTTTGATTTCCTTCTTCTCCGGTACCTCTAGTTGGAATTTGGCCCAAGGAATATTAGAAATTATTTTAGGGATTTTATTTGTTTTTGATATGGGAGTCGCTTTTGTATCAATTCCTATTATATTAGCTTTTTGGGGATTATTTATTGGAGTACTCGGTCTGACCGCAGCGTATCATCTTTTTGTGATGGGAGCTCCACAATGGCTTTGGACTGCTTTATCAGGTCTTTTGGGTGTTTTATTTTGTTTTGTGGTGATCTTAAACCCTTTCGCTGGTCTATTAACTGCAACCATGCTAATTGGGATTTATTTACTTCTTTATGGTATTTTAGCTTTGATAGAATATTTTGCAGGTCGTTGAACAATATGCAAAAAAAGAGCACAATTTGTGCTCTTTTTTTATTTGAATCGGTAGTATCCTTTTTCTTTGGCAATTTTTTCGAATTGAGGAATGACGGTTTGGGTTAATTCTGGGTATTTTGAAACGATTTCCATGATTAATGTGTTGATCAACACAGTTGCTCCGCTGAATGAATCGGTAAAAGCAAGAGAATACGAAGGGGCATAAAGGACATGGTCTGAGAGAGGAACCAGTGGGGAGAGCTCGTCGTTTGTAATTCCGATAATGGTGGCTCCGTGGCTTTTGAGGAACTCGACAATTTCGATTGTTTTGTCCGGATAACGAGGGTAGGCGAAAGCAATGACTAAAGGCTTCTTATTGAGTAAGGGAATGAGGCAGTCAAAAGTTTGGTAACCACAATCTTTCAGGAGGATCGCTTCTTTACCTAGGGCACGGATAAACATATAGTCGCAGTACTCTGCTAGAGGAGCAGAGGATCGAGTTCCAACAATGACGACTCTTTGGGCTTCGAAGACTTTGTCTACAATTTCAGCCATATTTTCGGGTTTGTATTTTTGAATGAGTTCGTTCAAATTTTGTTTTTCAAATTGAATCGCTTCAAGAAGAAGATTCATTTCCTTGGGGCGATTTTTTATAGAAACCTCCACATAATCGGTCATGGTCATTTCTTGGCGAATAATTTGTTGGAGTTTTTCCGAGAATTCCGAGAATCCTTTGAAGCCTAAAACCCGTACAAAACGGATTACCGACACTTCGGTGGTCTGGACTTTTTGAGCCCATTGTTGGGCTTTCATAAAAGCGACTTCTGTAAAATTTTGAATGAGATAGGTGGCAAGCTTCCGATGAGTTGGAGTGAAATTTTCTTGCAAAGATTGAATTAAAGCAATGAAATCAGATTTTGATGTAATACTTGTGAGTGTTTTCATTTAGAAATCTCCTCTATCCATACAGTCTTGAATTTCATTTTATCAAAAATGAGGCAAAAAAACTTCACTTATCTGTTTTGTAAGTTTAACTACATAATATAGATTGACGTAGTTAATACAACATAATATAATGAAGTCAAAATAATCAGAAAATTTATAAAATTTTTTGGTTATTGGCTGTGAAATGATGAGTAGAATGGAGGAGTAAAAAATGGAAAGACCAAAAGTTGATTTTTTATATTTGAACGAAGAAGATGCAATTAAAGCTGGGGTCAATGACCTTGTGAGATGTGTAGAGGTCATGGATGAGATGTTTAAACTGATGGGACAAGGTGATTATCTGATGGGAGGGGCAAATCATAACTCGCATGGGATGAAAATCTTTTTTCCAGAAACTACCCCTTTCCCGAATATGCCAGTAAAAGGACCAGATCGTAGATTTATGGCTTTAGTAGGTTACTTAGGAGGTCGATTTAATGTCTGTGGTCAAAAGTGGTATGGCTCAAATATTGCAAATAAAGACAAAGGGCTACCCCGTTCCATTTTAACGGCCATGTTGAATGATCCGGATACGGGAGCTCCTTTGGTTTTGATGTCAGCAAACATTCTTTCGGCCACAAGAACAGGGGCTGTACCAGGGGTTGCGGCGAAATATATGGCTAAAAAAGATTCGAAAGTACTGGGAATTATTGGTTGTGGAGTGATTGGGAAATCCTGTCTGCGTGCCATTTTGGAAACTTGTAAAACCTTGGAAGAGGTAAAAATATATGATTTAAGTAAATCGTTTGCAGAGCAGGTTTGCGAAGAAATTATGAAAATGTATCCAATTAAAGCCTGTGCAGTGGATACTTTGGAAGAAGCTATTCGTAATTCGGATATTTTGAATTTTGCTACTGCTGGTGGGGATTCACCAGAATTAAAAGAAGAGTGGGTCAAGCCGGGAGTGTTGATTCTTTTGCCAGGAAGCATTGATGCAACACCAGAATTTTTTACCAAACAGACAATCGTGGTGGATAATTGGAAAATGTATGAAGCTTATAAAGAAGAACAACAGAGCCTGCCAGGGGGCTATGCAAAAAACAATAGTGGAATTTGTGGCTACTTGATGGAGTATGTATTTGAAGGACTTTTACCTCTTGAAAAAGTGATCAATTTGGGAGATGTTGTTGCAGGCAAACACAAAGGTCGAAGTAGTGATGATGAAAATATTATCTTTATCACCGATGGGATGTGTGTAGAAGATTTGGCTTGGGGCTACGAAATTTATCAAAACGCTTTGGAAAAAGGAATTGGGGTAAAGCTAAATTTATTTTGATATGAAAGGAGCGGTTAAAGATGACCATCTATACGTTGTTAACGGACCTTGCTTTCGCGTCAATCTTGATCCTAGTGGGTCAGTTATTACGATCGAAAATAAAATTTATTCAGAGTAGTTTTATCCCAGCTAGTTTACTGGCTGGATTTATGGGGCTGGCCTTGGGGCCGACCCTACTGAATTGGTTTCCTTTTTCAAAAGCCATGCCTTCTTATGCAGGGATGATTACAGTGCTTGTTTTTGCTTCGGTTGGGATTAATGGAGTAAAATTTTCTGCGGAAAACATGAAGAAAGATTTGAATCGGATGGGGGCATATGCAAGCTATAAGGTATTTGCTTTGGCTGTGCAGATGTGTTTGCCAGTAATGTTTTCCATGTGGGTGGTATCAGTATTTGTACCAGATATCAATAATGGTTTTGGGTTATTATTAGCAGCTGGCTTCTATGGTGGTCACGGCACAGCGGCAGCGATCGGCTCGACTTTCGAAAAAGCTGGTTGGGCTGCTGCTACGGATATTGGTATGACTTTTGCCACCATTGGAATTTTAGCAGGAATTTTCGGAGGATTACTCGCAATCAAATGGGCGACTAAAAAAGGGTATACCCATTATGTAAAAGATTTTTCGGCGATTACGGATGATTTGAAAACCGGTTTGATTCCAGAAAAAAATAGACAATCCATGGGAAATGAAACGATTTCCTCGGTTTCGCTAGATACTCTTGCTTTTCATTTTGCTTTGATCATTGTTCCATCAGGCTTAGGATATTTATTGAATAAATATATCGAAAAAACGTGGGGACTTGATCTACCTACTTTTACAGTAGCCTTTATCTTAGCACTTGTTATGTTTTTTGTATTTGGTGGGTCAAATTCCAAAGGTGTTTATGAGTATGTAGACTCGAAAATTATCACTCGCTTAGGTAGCGGAGCTACAGATTACTTAGTATTCTTTGGTGTGGCTTCGATTAAGCTAACAGTAGTAGTTGAATATGCAGTCCCTCTGGCTTTGCTGAGTATTTTTGGAATTGTTTTGTGTTTCTTTACCTTAGTCTATATGGGTTCTCGGATGAATAATAAAAGCTGGTTTGAGCGAAGCATCTTTGTCTTTGGTTATGCAACAGGTGTATTTGCGATTGGACTGACTCTTCTGCGAATTGTGGATCCAGAAAACCGTTCAAAGACCTTAAACGACACAGCCGTGACAGGCCCCTTGAATACCCCATTAGAGATATTTGCCTGGGGTTGGGGCCCAGCGTGGCTTTTGACGGGCTTACATTGGGAGTTTATTGGTATTTACCTAGCCTTTACCATTGGTACAGTGATTTTGTCGAAGGTTTGCGGATGGTGGTACACCAGCCCACTTGCGAGCCGAGAGGCAGTTGAGGAAGACTAAGAGTAAGAATAGGCATAAAATCTCTCAGTTCAGTTATAACTCTTTGGGTTATAATAGAGCCGAGAGATTTTTTTAGATGGGAGTAGTGGGTATGGAGAAAGAACGAATTAGTAGGTTGGTGACCGAAGTCAGTGACTATGCCAAAAAGCTTCGCAATCAGTTTCATATGAATCCTGAGCTAAGTGATCAAGGCATAGAGCAAGCCTGTAGATATGCAGAAGAAGCCATGCAGAAGCTGAATGTTTTAAAGCTAAGATTAGTGAGATATTAAGAGTAAGCGGAAACTTCAACCAAAACGCATACCGGACTTTCCATTCATAATACTTATATTTCGATGCTTAACCTTTTCGGGTTTTTCATTGTAAGGACAGTCAAGCAAAAAATGAGGTACTCCCTTTTTTCTTTCTAATCTTATTTTGAAAGAAACATCACCTTGTGAACAAGCTCGCACACTATATTCTGGGTTCTGATCAAAAAACGATAGAACTGCATTATAAATCTCCTCGTCTGTATGATCTTGAGTCTTAATTCCCATTGTTTGTAAAAGAACATCCCAAATCTCTTCTACATCTAATTCTTGGTGAGCAATTTCCTGATTACTTCTTAATGCTTCGTAAAATCCTTTTCCACTTTCAAGTTGAATTTCAATTTTCCAAGAACTTTTCATAAAGACGCCACCTTTCGGTGTTTAAGAGAGGTTTGGTTTTTATTTGTTATCATAGTATCATTCCTTTTCTACTTATTTGGATTGTTGAAGTCCTGATTGCAAAGTCTTTTATACTTAGTTAGCCCATTACACTCCCCTCTCTGCTTGTGAAAATTAATACAAGAAAACAATATATTGTATGATAAAATAAAATTTGCAACTATATATAGTGTTCTTGGACAAATTTTAGCATAAGAATAAATAAAAATCAATATCGTAACGGAAAAATGATTTTTTAGAATAAATGAGCATATTTTTCAATGATAAAATCATGGAGGTAATTAAAATAAAAACACAAACAACTACAAAAAAACCACAGACCACAGTGATCTTCAGTAAACCTGAGTTAAACGATCGAGCCGAGAGGCAGTTGAGGAAGACTAAGAGTAAGAATAGGCATAAAATCTCTCAGTTCAGTTATAACTCTTTGGGTTATAATAGAGCTGAGAGATTTTTTAGATGGGAGTAGTGGGTATGGAGAAAGAACGAATT
>JAGOHU010000138.1 GCA_017995975.1 Negativicutes bacterium | reverse complement strand
ATTACTCTATGTGATGTTGTTGTTTTCTTACCTATTGCTTTCATGAGTGGTATGGCAGGTCAATTCTTTCGTCAATTTGGCTTAACTATTGTAGTTGCAGCTTTATTCTCTCTCTTTATCTCATTCACTTTAACACCTATGATTGCATCCAAGCTTTACAAAAATGGTTTTTACGAACCTACTGGAAAAATTTGGGATTTTATGGAAAAGTGGGAGAGCCGAGCCATTGCAGGCTATCGTAATGTCTTGCTTTGGTCTTTAACAAATGCAAAAAAAGTTTTACTTGGAGTGCTTGGTCTATTTGTTCTATCTATTGCACTTATTCCAATGGGATTTATTGGCAGTGAATTTTCACCTAAAACCGATGAGAGTGCATTTCAAGTTAATATTCAAATGCCAGTGGGAGAGAATATTGAACAAACGAACCAAGTAATTGTTCAAGTGGAAGAGTATATGGCCCAAATTCCAGAGGTCAAAAATTATCTTTCTTCTGTCGGGGCACCAGCAGGCAATAATGGCCGAGTGAGTGTCCAGCTTGTCGCTAAAAATGACCGAAGTCGTGATGTGTGGGAAGTGACTGATCAGGTTCGTAAAGAATTGAAAAAGATGCTACCTCAAGCCATTGTTCAAGTCACCGAAACTCAGAGTATGACCGGCGGTGCTGGCGGTGGCGGCGGTGCTCGTGGCCCAATCCAAGTAGAGCTTCGTAGCAATAATAACGCTGAATTAGTTGATGCTTATTACAAAGCTCAAGAGGAAATGAAGCAAATTCCGGGTATCAAAGATGTCGGAAGTAGCTATACTGAAGGGATGCCAGAAATTCGGCTGAAAGTGGACCGAGAAAAATTGAAATTTTACAGTACCAGTATAGGCCAAGTAAATAATGTATTTAATGCTTCGATCAGCGGGGGGCTTGCCGGCACTTTTGCCAATGACCCATTCAATAATGGGAAAGATACGGATATCAATGTAAGGCTCAAAGGAAGTGGCTCCTATCAAGTTTCAGACATTCGATCTATTCCAGTACAAACAAGCAAAGGGACATTAGTCCGGCTTGGTGACATTGCAGAAATTGAAGACGCGACTGGCCCAGTAATGATTCGCCGAGTTGATAAGCAACGAGCCATTAGTATTGGTGCAAGCTCAGATCAGCCGTTAGCAGAAGCCCTCGAGGCCATTAGAAGCCGTTTAACTCCTCAAGTGCTTGGTGAAAACGTTAGTATTCAGTTTGTAGGGCAAGCAAATGATATGAATGAAACTTTTAGCGAAATGATGCAAGCTCTTGTACTTTCATTACTATTAGTTTATATGCTCCTTGCAGTACTTTATGAGTCCACTACCACCCCTTTGATTCGAATGTTCTCGCTCCCTCTTGGGCTGATGGGCTCTCTCTTCTTTTTAGCTATGACAAACAATAGCATTAATCTTTATTCTTTGATCGGGATTTTGGTGATGGATGGTTTAGTAGCTAAAAATGGTACATTGCTTTTAGACTATACTCTTACTTTAATGCGAGAAGGAAAAGAAGCTAAAGAGGCGATCGTTGAGGCTGGGTGTACTCGATTGAAACCGATTTTCATGACTACCTTAACAATGATTGTAGCAATGCTTCCAACAGCTCTTTCGGTTACGACTGGTTCAGAAAATCGAGTTGGAATGGCTTGGGTACTCATTGGAGGGTTATTAACATCAACTATTTTTACTCTAATCGTTACTCCAATTGTATTTTTATACTTTGAAAAAAAACCGATTACCAATTTTATAAAAAAAGTCATTTCTAAAGTTTCAAATAAGTAATGGATCCATATTTTTTAAAAGAGTTCATCTTGATTTATCAAGATGAACTCTTTTTTTGATTAAGAATAGAAATAGGAATATATAAACAATCTTTTTTTGCTGTTATAGCTGAAAATAAGCTATAATTTTATCTGAAAAAGCTGTACAATTTGGGGGAAGGTCGATACCTTTTTTGAGGGGGGTGTGTTATTTTGAATTTTGGTATGAGAATTAAAAATCTTCGAAAAGATAAACATATATCTCAAGAAGAATTAGGCAAGCGTTTTGATGTAACCAAGCAAACCGTATCGAATTGGGAAAATGGAATCTCGACACCAAGCTATGAAACATTGGTTGGGTTGGCTTATTTATTTTTTGTGGATATAAATTTCTTGTTAGATTATCGGGCCCAACAGGCTGGGAAATTTCGAGAGACTGAGAAAGCTTTTCAAATTCCGATGTATGATCTACATAAATTGGATTTAGAATTAGGAAGCTCTGGAACGACTCAATTTGAATCTGTGCCAGAATCTTATGTTAATGACGGGGAATATGTGATCATAAAGATGAATGATGACAGTATGATCGGAGAGCGTATTTTTCAAGGAAGTAAATTAGTTGTCAAAAAACAACGGACTTTTGTATCGGGAGATATTGTTTTGATTCGGCACCATGAAGAATTTCACAAAAATTTTTCCATTCGAAAGATAAAAAATATATTGGATAGAATGATTCTTATTCCGGGGAATTATGAATACTTGCAGGAAGATTATTCGGGTAAAAAAATGTCCATTTATGGGATTGTTAAATACATTGGTTTGCACGAAATATGATTAGTGTTTTATAATCTGATCAAAAAAGACCAAACTAGACCAGACTTGTCCTTTCTAAATAATAAAAGAATGGCAAGAAACTCAAATCATTGTTAATATCATAAAGAAGAATCGAAAAAGAAAAGCTAGGTAAATTTTTTTGTAGATTCAAAAATTAAATGGTAAGGTGCAGTCAATGAAAAAAATAACAGTGATAGTAATTTCGGTAATAACAATATTATTAGGTGGCTGCGCTTCTCCTACTCAATCAACTAATGGCCCTCAATCATCAGCAAATGATTCGGTTAAGGTGATGGAGATCAAGGTGGATCGGGTGGTGGATGGAGATACGATTCAGGTGTATCTAAAAGGCAAGAAAGAACATATTCGGATGATCGGGGTAGACACACCGGAGACGGTGAAGGAAGATAGTCCTGTGGAGTATTATGGGCCCGAGGCTTCGAGCTATACAAAGAAGGCTTTGACGGGGAAGATAGTTTATTTGGAGTTTGATGTAGGTGAGCGAGATCGGTTTGGTCGCCCTTTGGCTTATGTGTGGCTAGAGAAGCCTAAGTCGGATAGTGATGGGGAAGTACGGGCTAAAATGTTTAATGCCCAGTTACTGATTCAGGGTTATGGGCGGATTATTACGATTCCACCGAATGTGAAGTATGTGGATAATTTTAAGAAGTATCAGGCTGAGGCTAGAGAGAAGAAGCGAGGGCTTTGGGGGCGTGATATAAAGTAGGCTCATTGGTCGGTGATTTTCCTAAAGTAAAATCTACACGATTTTTGTGTCGCATTGGGCTCCTAAGAATCTAGGGTCCGACACGCCTCGCACTACTCTTTTCTTGTTGTCTGAGACTCGAGAAAAGATTGTTCTCGGCAGGTCGGTGATTTTCCTAAAGTAAAATCTACACGATTCTTGTGTCGCATTGGGCTCCTAAGAATCTAGGGACCGACACGCCTTGTACTACTCTTTTCTTATTGTCAGAGACTCAAGAAAAGATTGTTCTCGGCAGGATAGAAAGTTTTACCGATATGATTTGTGATATGAAAAAGGCACTTCTCGAAAATGAGAGGTGCCTTTTGCTCGCTATATTATATATTAGTGTTTTTCTGTTGGCTGGGTGAAGATAGTAGATCCGAGGTCACGTCGATTCCAAGCTCAGTAACGGTGTTCAGGGTAGAGGTTTTTTCGAGAGGTGAGTTTGGGATTGGGGATTCAGGATTGATTGGTGCGGAAGCTTCTGCAATATCAGGTGCAGTTTCGGTTAACTCAGTCGCAGAGTCCAGTAAGTCACCTAGGTTTTCGGCGATTTTGCCAACTTCATCGAAGGCTACCCCGATAAGGTCGAATAATTCATCTGGAGCCATGAGGAAACCTCCTTTTATGATTGGTTGAGTATTTCGGCCAACTGAGTCAGGTCGTTATTCCCTCCCGAGAGGACAAAGCAGACTTTGTCCTCTCGGTTGACTGGAAGGGTGCCTGCAAGGGCGGCTCCGATTCCCATGACCGAGGAAGGTTCGGCAACGATTTTGGCATTTGCGACAACTGCTTTCATGGCTTTTTTGATCCAGTCATCTTCGATGGTGACTAGGTGGTCTACGTATTTTTCGATGATCCGGAAATTTTGTGGATGGGCTGCATCGGTACGGGTACCATCTGCAATGGTATTGACTTCATCTAGTTTGATCGGTTGTCCAGCTTCTCGACTACAGGTATAGCGAGAGGCTCCGGCGGGCTCCATGCCGATCACTTGGATTTCTGGTTTGATATTTTTGACCGCTGTGGCAATGCCGGAGATCATGCCGCCTCCGCCGATAGCTACAACGACTACATTGAGGTCTGGTTGATCTTCAAGAATCTCTAGCCCCATGGTGCCTTGACCGGCTTTGACTTCGAAATTGCCAAAAGGATGGATTTCAGTCCGCCCTTCTTTTTCGATGATTTCAGCTACTTTTGCATCTCGCTCGCTGGACTTTGTTCCGGCTAAGATGGCTTTTGCTCCATAAGACTCGACGCCTTGAAGCTTGACTGGATTGCAATTGGATGGCATCACAATCAGAGCATCAATGCCGAGCTTTTGAGCTCCATAGGCGACTCCTTGGGCGTGATTTCCGCTAGAAGCACAGACTACACCTCGCTTTTTCTCTTCTTCGGTGAGAGTAAGAAGGCGACTGAGAGCCCCGCGTAACTTAAAAGAACCAGTATATTGAAGATTTTCTGGTTTCAGATAAACCTCGCAGCCGAGCAGGTCGTCTAGGGCGGGGACTCGTAGGAGAGGGGTACGGACAATGTGAGGTGCGATTCGATCTCGAGCAGCTTGGATGTCTTTTAGTGTTAGCATGATTTTTTCCCCTTTCAAAATCTATTTAGCTAGTAAAAAGTGATGGTCATAATGGGATCAGCTTCACTGGGATATTCATTGAAAATCCGATAGGGATTGCTATCGGTAAGAAAGAGTAGAGTAATCTTGCAAATT
>JAGOHU010000137.1 GCA_017995975.1 Negativicutes bacterium | reverse complement strand
TCACTGAGCCATTGAACTCGTGATTTCACAGAAGATTCTTCTCGCCGTAGCCCTTCTAAGCCCTGACGACATTCGATTTTTTTCTTTTGGCTTGCAGCGATGCTTTGCCGCATGGCCCCCACATTTTGATTCATGCCCCCAAATCGTTGATCGCTTTGGAGTCGTTCTTTGCTTAAAGATTCTTTTTGTTCCAATACTTCAGCTACTTGTTTATTTAGTAACTCCTGCTCTTGTTTTACTTTTTCTTCTTGCCGGGTGAAGCGATTTCCTTCATCTTGAAGAGTTTGATTTCGATTGCGGAGAGAAACAATTTCTTGAAGGGACGAAAAGCCCTCATCTCGGCTTCGCTCCATTTTGGATTGCAATTGATTCCACTGACTCTGCATTGTCGTTTGTTTCCCTTGAATCTGAGCAAATTCAATTTTCTTTTCCTGAAAAATCCTTTCAGCCTGTTTTACTTTTTCTTCGAATCCGGCTAATTGATTTTCTAAATCGGTCAGTACTTCTTTTTGCTTGATCTCATCGGTACTCAATAAATTTTCCAACGATTCGTTTTGTTCGATTCGCTCTTTTTGCACCGCAATTTCTGTATGGATTTCTTGGAGGCGAGCCCGCAAATTCTCCTGCTCTTCCCGCCATACGGTCAAAGTAGTTTCGCTTTCGGCCAACTTTTCAACCAAAGCCGCCAAGTCAGCCACTCTTTTCTGCTTAGCTAGTTCGGTCTGTTTATCCACATTAGAGAATTCTTTTTCTTCTTCTTTTAATTTTTGTTCTTGCACAACCAATTTTTCCCATTCGCTAGCCATCCAGCGCAGCTCACCAGCTTTGAGCTCAGTTTTGATTTTTTGATAGGCTTCGGTTTTCCTCTTGGCTTCTTCCAATTCGGGCAATTCATCCGCCATAGCGATCATCAAATCTTGAATCCTTAGTAAATTCTGCTCGGTTTGCTCCATCCGGCGCAGAGCATCTTTTTTTCGACTCTTAAAGCGTGCAATCCCGGCAAGCTCCTCAAAAGCACCCCGCCGCTCTTCAGCGGTACACGAAAGAAGCTCGTCAATCTTATTTTGTCCAACCACCGCAAGAGCATCTCGCCCAAGTCCGGTATCACGAAATAGCTCAACAATATCTTTCAAACGGCAAGACTTTTTATTGAGAAAATATTCCCCTTCACCAGATCGATAAATTCGCCGCCCTACAATGACTTCTTCATAATCAATATCAAAGAAACGATCTGTGTTATCAAACACTAAAGAAACCTCTGCTAAATTCAAAGCCCTACGGCCCGAACTTCCTGCAAAGATTACATCTTCTGATTTACTCCCCCTAAGACTCTTGATACTCTGCTCCCCCAGTACCCAGCGGATCGCATCAGACACATTGCTTTTCCCGCAACCATTGGGCCCGACGATCCCGGTCACTCCGGGTCCAAATTCAATAATCGTCTTTTCAGCAAAGGATTTGAAGCCCTGCATCTCTAGTCGTAATAATCGCAAAAAATTCACCCTCGTCCATTTTATTTATCGAGATAAACTCAAGGTCAGATCATACAGTTCTCGATCAAACTCTCGATTCATATTTTTTAGCTCTCCATAAGAAGTCACTACTACTTTACCTTCTTTGAGCCCAACCAAGCAATTGGCATTTCCTCTAATCAATTCCTCTACCGCCTTAGCGCCAAAGCGAGTCCCCATAATATTATCCTCTGCACTGGGACTACCACCACGCTGCAAATAGCCCAGCTTTGTAATATTCACATCAATCCCAGTAAAACGTTCGATCTCATTACCAACCTTCTCGCCTGTACCAGCACCTTCGGCAACAATAATAATACTATATAGCTTCCCCAAGTCTTGCCCTTCTCGGACTCGGTCACACAAGCCCTCAATCGTCCAAGGAATCTCGGGTATCAAGGCAGTCAAAGCTCCACAACAAAGAGCTGACATCAGTGCCAATTGGCCCGTGCTTCTGCCCATCACCTCAATGATCGCCACTCTCTGATGAGATTCGGAAGTATCCCGTATTTTATTGATCGCATCCAAGATATTATTCAAAGCCGTGTCAAAGCCAATCGTATAATCAGTCCCGACCATATCATTATCAATTGTAGCAGGAATCGTCATCGAAGGTATACCCGACTCTTCAAAGAGAAGCTCTGCTCCTCGTAAAGAGCCATCGCCGCCAATCACAATGAGCCCATCTATTTCTAAATTAATCAAATTATCAATGGCGATCTTTCGCCCCTCAGGCGACCGAAATGCTTCACTACGAGCAGTACGGAGAATCGTACCGCCCCGCTGGATGATCCCCCCCACAGAAGCACTTGTAAATGCTTCGATATCTCTTTCGATCAGCCCTTGATAGCCCCGATGGATACCCAATACTTCTACATTATAAAAAAGAGCTCGTCGAACAACCGACCGGATCGCCGAATTCATACCCGGCGCATCGCCGCCGCTAGTTAAAACTCCAATTTTTTTCATTTTGTTTGTCTCCTTACGGAAATATTTTCTTCTCTATTTTGAAGGTATTTCTAAAAAAATGCAAATCAAACTCTCAAAAAAAGAAATAACCTTCTGCTAATTTCCTCATAGACAGAAGGCCGAAATGTTTTTATTCATTTAACTTTTCTTGGAATAACTTCCACTCTTCTCGAATCGTCTGTCCCCTCACTGGGTGAATTGCCTCTGGAGCAATTTCGACCAAAGGTTTTAAGACAAATTCTCGATTCAGCATATCTTGGTGAGGAATCTGTAAGCCCTCCTCTACAACAATCAGATCATCATAAAGCAATATATCTAAATCAATTAGCCGCGGACCCCAACGCACCGTAGGAGTTCTTCCAATCCTGGACTCAATTGTTTTGAGGGTTTTCAATAGCTCTAACGGCTTCAAGGTGGTTTTGATCTGGCAGACTGTGTTGATGAAATTCGGTTGTTCCACTCCCCCATAAGGGGCGGTCTCGATGAAAGAAGCTACTTGAATGACTTCAATTCCTTCTTCGGTCATAACATTCAGGCTATCCTGCACATTTTTCTCTCGGTCTCCCAAATTGCCACCAATTCCAATGTAAGCTATCCCCATTGTCTCACCGCCTCTAACATCCGAATGGCTTGAACATTCTCTCTCACATCATGCACTCGTATCACCTGAGCTCCTCCCACTACTGCTTGGCAGCTCACACCAATCGTACCAAACAAACGTTCCTCCGTTGGTAGCCCACCGAGCACTTTGCCAATCGTTCCCTTTCGAGATGCTCCCAACAAAACTGGGTGCCCCAGACTTTTCAATTCATCCAAGCGATTCATCAAAGATAAGTTAAGCTCCAAACTCTTTCCAAAACCAATCCCTGGGTCTAAAAGAATCTGATCTTCTTTCACCCCAGCAGAAACAAACCGATCTCGTCGATCTTCGAGAAATTGCCAAACTTGTTCGATTTGATCCACCCTCATCGTCGGCTTCATCTCCTGAGGATTTGCCTCTAAATGCATTAAAATAATCGGAACCTTTCCTTCGTAGATCACTTGCGCCATATCCGAATCTACTCCACCACTCACATCATTAATCATATGAGCCCCAGCTGCAATCACTTTTGCCCCGGTCTCAGCCCGATAAGTATCGATCGACAAAATGACTTCTGGAAATTTCTCCCGAATCATCTGGATCGCTGGAATCAATCTTTCACACTCTAATGCAGAAGTCAGAGGAATCGCCCCAGGCCGAGTCGACTCTGCTCCCAAATCAATGATCTCAGCCCCCTCATCAACCATTTGCCCCACAGTTTGAAGGACTGCTTCGATCCCTTGCTTACACGAAGCTCCATAAAATGAATCAGAAGTCACATTTACAATCCCCATCACCATCAAGTGTTGATAAGCGAGAATCCTGCCATCCCCTAAGCGGGTGCTCACTTTAGGCTGATTTAAAAGCTTCTTCATTTTTTCACTAAATTCACAAATATCTTTTGAGCAATCCATTTCCAATCGGGAGACCAATCCACCATACTTCGTAAAATTTCCCAGGAGAAGCACATCGCTCACTTCAGCACTTTCAGCATCACTCAAAATACATTCCAAACCAATATGACTGGCAACTTTCGCCACAACCGAAGCCACTTGGGTAGAAAGTCCACTCATTTTCAGCGGTACACTCGGACAACTACGCTCCACTTGGCCAATCTTTTCAGGAGAGCACCCCATCCTTTTAAGCTCCGAAACGATCGAAGAGTCGGTCATTCGTAAAAACATACTTCTCATCCTTCTCGTATCTTTCTTTCCTATTTCAAAGACTCGCCTCGGTAGACCACACCACTTGTTTTGGTCTCCCAGATTTCTACTTCAAAAAGACGGCAATTGTCTTTTGTCAAAAGGTCTCCCAACTGCCCCCATACCCACACAGCCAAATTTTCCGCCGAAGGCTGAGGCACAATATCGTTCAAGCAAGCGTGATCCAAGATATCGACCACTTTTTCTTTAACTACTTTTTTTAATAGGGTAAAATCCATAATCATTCCCTCCGAATCTGGCACCCCATCAAGTTTAACAACCAACTTATAAGTATGTCCATGCAAAGCCTCGCATTTTCCATGATATTTGGGTAAAAAATGGGCCGAATCAAATTCAAATTCTTTAATCAATAACATTTATACACCCTCCAAAAAGATAATTTGTTTGTTTATATTTCATAAATCACTACTCCTATTGTGCTAGAACTTCCAGAAAATTGCAAATAAAAAGCACCCTAATTTCTCAGAGTGCTTCCACATCATTTAATCTGCTTGAGCATTTCGAGTCGCTTCGATAATTGGCTCTGCAATCTTGGCAGGCACTTCTTCATAATGGTCAAATTTACGATCATACCGTCCTCGTCCTTGAGTCAAGGAGCGAAGCTCGGTCGGATAGACTGCCAGCTCAGCCAAAGGTACAAGGGCTCTGACGATACTTCTACCCTTCTCGTCTTCCATACTTTCCATCCCAAGAATTCGACCTCGGCGGCTATTCAGGTCGCCTACCACATCACCCATATAGGATTCGGGTATATTGACCTCAATCTGATAAATCGGTTCGAGTAGCACAGGCTTTGCTTCCAACATTCCTTTTCTAAAAGCTTGGAAAGTA
>JAGOHU010000136.1 GCA_017995975.1 Negativicutes bacterium | reverse complement strand
TTTTAGTTTTATCTTTGGTACTTTGGCAGTCACTTTCTTGTCTGTAGCGGTTGGTGCCCCTTTGGCGATCTTCTGTGCTATTTTTATCAGCAAGGTTGTGCCGAGTCGTTTCCAAAGTACAATGAAAAGTATTGTTAGCCTTTATGCAGCGATTCCATCAGTGGTTTATGGATTTTTAGGCATTACGATTTTGATTCCTTGGGTGCGAGAAACTTTTGGTGTAGAAAGTGGTTATGGTCTCTTCACTGCGAGTCTGATTTTAGGTGTTATGATTTTGCCAACCATTGTTAATGTGTCAGAAGATGCTTTACAAGCTGTCCCTAAAAGACTTGAAGAAGGCTCGATTGCTCTGGGGGCGACTCGGTGGCAGACTTTGTGGCGAGTGGTCTTGCCAGCTGCTTCACCAGGAATTATGACTGGAGTTATTTTGGGGATGGCTCGGGCGGTAGGAGAAACGATGGCAGTACAAATGGTGATCGGAAATGCAGCTCAGATTCCAAAGAGCTTATTTACTTCTGCTTCCACACTACCCAGTGAAATTGTGTTAGAGATGGGGAATACTCCTTTCGGTACTGCTTGGGGGAATTCTCTTTTCTTGATGGCTTTGGTGCTCCTTTTACTGTCTCTCATGATGATTATAATTATTCGTCGTATGGTGCGAAGGGAGGCGGTATAGGATGAATGCAAGGATAACCAATCAAATTGCAACCGCATTCTTTTGGTTTTCAGGAATTTTAATATTTGGATTGCTTCTTGTGATGCTAGGCTATATCTTCTGGAAAGGGTTGCCAGTTTTGACTCCGAAGTTCCTATTTGGAATGCCAAGTGATATTACTGAAGGCGGCGGGGTTGGACCTCAACTTTTTAACTCACTTTATATACTTGCTTTATCTATGTTGGTTACTGCACCGATTGGATTGGGTGCTGGAATCTATTTGTCTGAATATGCAGAGGAGAATCGAGTCACCAAAATGATACGGCTAAGTGTAGAATCATTAGCTACAGTTCCTTCAATTGTATTAGGACTTTTTGGAATGATTATTTTTCTAAACCTAATGGGATTACGATTTAGCATCTTAGCAGGAAGTTTAAGTTTAGCTTTGTTAAATTTGCCAGTGCTAGTACGAGTGACTGAAGAAGCATTTCGAAGTGTTCCTGTCCATCATCGGGCAGCCAGCTATGCCCTTGGAGCGACCAAGTGGCAGACTCTTTGGCGGGTACTTTTTCCTTCCGCTTTGCCAGGCATTATGACTGGTATGACTTTGGTGATCAACCGAGCTATTGGGGAATCAGCGATTTTGATTTTCACTGCTGGTACTGCGGTGTCACGCTTTTTACCTGATTTTGATGTGATGGCTGGCGGCGAGACTCTCGCAGTCCACCTTTGGTATGTGATGGGAGTAGGACTCGTGCCAGACCGAGTTCTCATCGCCGAAGGCATTAGTGCCTTATTGATATTAATCGTATTTTTCATTAATTTACTTTTTATGGTGCCCGTATATTTAGTAAAGAAACGAACCCAAGGGTAAATAAGAAGAACCAAAAAGTCTCTTTCGTTTTTATAAATGAAAGGGATTTTTTTGTTTGCAGGTGATAAGCTAGATGAAACGAATTTTATAAGTAGAATTTGAATGAATTTATTAAATACAAAGCCTTTTTGACTGTTTCATTTGATAGAAGTTCTGTTTGGGATTCAAGTAAAAATGTAACCCTGATTTATAGAAACTTCATTTATGATAAGTAAGTAGAGTGTTGAGATAGGGAAAATGGGTTCATTGGGAACAAGCTAGCAAAAGTATAAAATTCAGCCGGTTGGTACTGAAACAAGCGATTGAATTGGTTGTCTTGAAAATCGTGAAGGATTTGTGCAAAAGCTGAGCCAAATGAATCGTCAAATCACCGCTTTGACTTGGTGGTGCCATACCAAAGAAGTCCATACTTTTCCCAATTCTCCTTTGAATAATTACGGCCTGGGTGAACCCATCAGAGAGTATTAGGAGGTTGGTTTAGTGAAATGCAGTGGAATGTAAAATGAACATAATCAAAACGAAGAAAAATTTTTGATTAAATTTATTAGAGGATAGAGATTACATAGAAGGGGAAATAGATATTTAGACTCTTGAAACAGTGTTAACGAAAGGCTCGAAGAATGCTTGAAAGCGAATTTTGAAAGTAGGTAGGGTATTATGCTTAATTTACGGGGACATCATTTATTATGCCGAATTAGTTATCAAGGCAAGGGCTATAGTCCGGAATTTTGTCTGGAAATGGAAAAAGTGGTAAAAGCTTTCCAAAATCCAGAGCAACAAATAAAAATTTTGGCTTCACCGGATCTGCTTTGCAAGGCTTGCCTTCATTTATCAGCTAGTGGTTGTGCTAGTACAAGCGGGCTGGCCGGAGAAGCTGGTGTTGTTGATATGGATCGCAGGGTACTTGAGTTGCTTGGAGCTATGGCGGGTGAGATATTGACTGTTGGGGAGATAAATAGACGCTTAAAGAAAATTAACTCAGCTAAACTAGATCAAATATGTGTTAGATGTAGCTGGTATGCAGAAGAAATTTGTATGCCCCAAATTGAAGATTTTTTAGCGGAATAAATCAAAAATCAAGGAGATGGAAAAAAGTTTGAAAACTATGATGATTTTGTCTAATTACTCAAAAATATTATCATAAATAACAAAAATAAATAAAATAAGATGTTTGCTAGCGAATTTAGCTAGATACTTTTAGAAAATATGGTATTATCAAGGAGGAATGAATAATAAAGCTGGTGAAGGAGGAGAGAAGAGTTGCTAATTTCGAGAGAAACTGATTATTCAATTCGAATTCTTCGTTCTTTGGGGAGCGGTGAAAAATTTACTGCCGATGAGTTATGTAAAAAAGAATTGCTGCCAAAGCAATTTGCCTATAAAATTTTGAAGCGACTACAGAAGGCTGGGATTGTAGAAATACTGAGAGGTGCTGAAGGCGGATTTCGACTAAATGTGGATCTCCAAAAAATGAGTGTGTATGATTTGGTTGAAGTCATGCAAGCCGGGCGGTTAATCGGGTCTTGTATGGACGGTGAGTTTGAATGTGACTGGCGAAAACGCGAAGGCAAATGCAAGGTACACAATCATTTGGGAATCATTCAAAAAAAATGGGATGATGAGCTAAAAGGAATTAGTTTGCATCAGCTAATTTTTGAAGATATTTGAGAATAATACAATATAAAAGCCCAAAAGAATCTTTTCGCTGAAAAGGTTCTTTTTTTACGGATTGGTTGAGAACGATTTTCATTTACAAAACCACAAAAGGAGTGTAAAATTAAAATATGAGAACGATTATCAATAGGAGGCAAGATGAATCAGATACATTTTTCGGATTTCACTCAAAAAGTGGATGATTGTCGTTATATTGAAGCCTATTTGCTTTATCATGGCGCGGCAACGATACAAAAGAAGAAGCCTGCCAACTTGATCAATCTTCATAGTCAAGGGCGTGATTTGGCAAGTATTTGGGATTGTTGTGTGAAAAAGATCGAAACCCAGTTGGGTGTGAAAATTGAAATATTGCGAGAGAATTCGACCGGCTATTTGGTACTTCTTTACAGCGAAGACTTACTGACTCTTCGTTTTAGTTGCCAAGGCTCGAGAGGGATTCTTGAGAGATATGATTATCCAGAAGGAAAAGCAAATCTTGATTTGTTGATTGAAAGACTACGTGAACGCTTCAAGGAAGTCCCGATGCCTCACGAAGTAGGGCTGTTTTTAGGCTACCCTTGTCGCGATGTTTGCCAGTTTATCAAGAAGGAAGGAGCTTGTTCGAAAGGGGGGGGCTTTATGGAAGGTTTATGGTAATCTCCGGAGAGCCCAGGTTAAATTAAAAAGGTATCAGATGGCCCAGAAGATGATGGGAGAAATGCTTTTTCAAGGCCGGGATATCTCTGAGTGTGCCCAATATTTTCGTAATCATTCCCTAGTTGGAGTGAGCTAAAGAAAGGACGAAGAGAATGAAAGCAGTAATTATTTATTGGACTGGTTCGGGAAACACAGAAAAAATGGCAGATCTAATCGCTGAGGGATTGAAAAGCAAAGGGGCTATGGTGGAAAGTTTACTTGTCGGTGCAGCGAATTTAGAAATGATTGCCCATGCCGATTTGGTACTCTTAGGCTCTCCTTCAATGGGAATGGAAGTAGTAGAAGAATTTGAAATGGAGCCCTTTGTAGCATCGCTTGAGAGTAAAGTAGAAGGCAAAAAGATGGCTCTCTTTGGTTCCTACGGCTGGGGAGATGGTCAATGGATAAGAGATTGGGAAGAACGAATGAAAGGCTATGGTGCTGATATTGTTCTTTCGTCATTGGCGGTCGGAGGCGAGCCGAGTGGAAGTGATGCAGAAAGTTGCGTTGCTTTTGGGAGAGAATTGGTAATTTAATAAATTAAAAAGTGCTGATCGGCACTTTTTTTATGGAAAATTAACCCAATCTTTTCAAGTCCATAAATTTCAAATGACTTAATTTGATTTTTGAAAGTATCGAAAAAGCGACAGACCGTTGAACTGCCTCATAGTATAGAGCGCGGATATCTAAAAATAAATGGTAAAGAGATTCAGCTAGGTAGTTTGAGTCTCTATAAAAGAGACTCAGAAAGTGCATCTATTAGAAGAAGTGGTACAAAAAATCGAAGCCGAATTGCAATAAATAGAAAACGTGAAAGGAGTAACTTCGTTTTTCATCATTGTTGTTGTATCTGAATTTTTCATGTAGCTAAATACAGATCGAATGTTCCTGCTTCTGCTAGGAATAGTTAGAGAGTTTTTGAGAAGTGATGAGGGGATTTTCAATTATTTTGGATTCGCCTAACAAACTAACTTAATAAATCCCAAAGTGCCGATCGGCATTTTTTTTTATGGAAAATTAGTTAGGATAAGATTTACATCCCTTTAGGTGAATGCTATGATTTTAAATAGGCTTATTTTTGAAGAATTATCGAAATGATAAATGATTTAGTATGAATAAAAGGATGGATTGAATGTGTTAGAACGTTGGCAAAAGGAGTGGCAAATCCTACTTCGGGTTTTTGTCTTTTTTTTATTGTTATTGTCCCTATTTCGAGTAGTATTTTTAGTTTTTTATTATTCAGAATGGAAT
>JAGOHU010000135.1 GCA_017995975.1 Negativicutes bacterium | reverse complement strand
TCCAAGGAGTGTGAGCCAACCAAATAGGACAAGCCAAGAAAGCTTGAGAAACAAAAAAAGCGGAAAGAATAATGCAATTGGAGTGAACCACGGAAAAATGGGGGCAGTTAAAATTGTTGAAAAATGTGAGTTTTCTAAGTGGTTTTTATTTATAATCCAATCGTTGACCAGATAAGAAGTGACTAGTAAAAGAATCGAATAAATGGCTATATATATAGCATTTTTGTTAGAACTAGTACGATAAATTTTGAAACGACTGAGAGGGATTTGCTCTGGTGAGATTTGATGGACTAAATGGTTAATGACTTTTTCTTCTAAGTGATGAAGAGAGGTGTTGAAATTCGTCTCATCTTTAGTCGAATTATTTTCTTTTAGGTCACATGCGTTGTTTGGAGGCATATCAAAAGAGGCAAGAGAAATGTAGGTGAATTCCTTGCCTGTAGATTTTTTATGAAAGTGATCTTCGTAGGATTTGATGATACTGGTTTTTCCAGAGCCATAGGAACCGGTCACGGCGATATTTGTGACATCAGGGTTGGTCTTATTATCAAAGACGAAATCAAGAGCATCTTTATAACCTTTTGGGAGATTTTCAAGAACTATTGGAGTGAGTTTTTGGAATTCGATTTTTTCGTTATAGGGATTCAAATTAGATTCAGGCTTTTTGGCAAAGACAAACCCATGAGGATCTTTGTAAGAATCGGCGATGGCTTCAAGTGCAGTGAGCAGTTTATCAGGGTTATCTCCTTTAGAATCAGACTTTTCTAAATCGCTCATATATCGGCTCCTTGCTATATTAATTTAAATCAATTTATATTAGTTATTATTATAGCAAAATGAAGGGTAATAGTATGTAGTGGGTGGAGGGTTTGCCAAAAAGTTGAGTAATTTGATGGAGGGATAAGGTTTTTCTCTGTTTGGATGAGAAAAAGTAGTTGGGGTGGCAGGTGGATGGGCTGAATAAATCGAATAATTGGTTAGGGAATTTTTATATGGAGGGGTAAGTATGAAAAAAGTCTTAGTTGTGTTTTTATTTGTGTTATTTTCTTTTTCTTCGATTAGTTATGGGGGAACTCCTGACCCAGAGAAATGGCACTTGGTGGCTGTGACGGATAGTGGAGTATCTCATTATCTTTATATACCCGATTTGAATGCAGGTCGCCAGCTTTATAAAACGAATCCTTATCGTACTATTTTCAAAATTTGGGCTCTTAGAACTCTGCCAGATGGCAGGTCAGATAAGCTTCAATCAGAATATGATTTATCTGAGAACAAACGAATTAGAATGTTAGGCAGTGTGAGCTATGATAAAAATGGGCAGCACAAAGAATCTTTCGACTTTAGTAGATTTGCTAAATGGGATGTGGTTGCTCCGGAGACAATCAGGGAAGCTTTGCATGATGATGCTTCAGAGTGGATTAAATCAAAGTAGATATTTTTAAAAGGGGCTGAGTAGATGAAGTCTTTGGTACGATTGGTTTCACCGTTGGGACTAGGCTCTGAGTTTGGCTTTGCCTCCTCAATCACCAAGGCTACGGTAGTGCTCCGTACTACGCTCTTGCTTTGCAAATTGCGTGTAGGAGCAACTATGGTTGGGGTTTTGCTTTTTGCTTTTTCTGGTATGGCTGGGGCTGAGGATGTGACGGGCTTTAAGGGCTTTCGTTGGGGGACTGATTTCTCAGTGATTAATCAGGCGAAGGACTTGAGGTGGTTTCGGGTCGATGGCGAAATTGGAGAACACCTAAGTAAGAAGGATGCGGAATATGATTCGAATGATGAATTAACCGTATCATATACTTATAGTTTTTATGATAATAAGTTAGTCATTGGCGAGATTCATTTTTTTGATGATCATGCTCGTTATTTGTCGGCGGTGAAATTATTGGAAACCAAATTGGGTAAACCAACCGAAGTATGGGAGGGGAATAGTCCGGTATATTTTTTGGAAAGTACATCTATTGTTTGTAATTCTAAAGTGAATAACATTTCGTTTTGGAGTGTCCAATATTTGAGCAATAAAGTGAAACGCGAGGATGAAGCAAAGAAGGCGAAGAAAGATAAGGAATTTGATCGGCTTTTTAATTGAGGTATAGGATGAAGCGGGAGGAATAAGAAATGAGGAATGTTTTTAGATTACTGTTCATAGGAGTTTTGCTTTTTGCTTTGTCCGGTCTGGTGAGTGCAGCGGAGGATGTGACGGGCTTTAAGGGCTTGGCGTGGGGGACTGATTTTGAGACGGTGAATCAGGCGAAGGAATTGAAGTGGATGGGATCTCAAGATGAACTTGAAAAGTATATGGGGATGAAAGACACCGAGTTTGATGAAAAAGGAAATTTACAAAGAGCCTACTTGTATAATTTTTATAATAATAAATTAGTGATGGGAATAATCCTTTTTTATGATCGTCCTCAATACTTCCAAGCCGTAAAGTTGCTAGAAGAAAAATTTGGGAAACCAGTTGTACTTCAGGGGACGACAAGAACAGTTTATTCACTTAGTAGCACCGATATTGTTTGTGATTCAGAGTTATTACAGATGATGTTTGTGAGTACTCAATATGCAAAAGGTGCAGTGAAACGTGATGAGGAAGCAAAGAAGGCGAAGAAAGATAAGGAATTTGATCGGCTTTTTAATTGAGGTATAGGATGAAGCGGGAGGAATAAGAAATGAGGAATGTTTTTAGATTACTGTTCATAGGGGCTCTGCTTTTTGCTTTGTCCGGTCTGGCGAGTGGGGCGGAGGATATTCCCGGCTTTAAGGGCTATACTTGGGGGACGAGCTTTGAGGTGGTGGAGCAGGGGAAGAGTCTGAAGTGGTTTCGCAAGACTGGACGGAATGAGGAATTGGCTGAATATGTGGGGGTCAAGGATACGGAGCGGGACCAGAAGGGTGAGCCGATTGGTGGGGCTTTTTATCGTTTTTATAACAATCGGTTGGTTGGCGGAGAAGTCACTTTTTTTGACCGTTCTTTGTATTTGGAAGCGGTGGGTGCATTGGAAGATAAAATGGGGAAGGCGCCTTATCGAAGAGGAACTGAGTCGAGCTATGTGCTGGAAAGTACGATTATTATGTACAGTTCTCAGCATATGAGGATTCAATTTATGAGTAAACAATATGTGAGTGAGAGCGAAAAGCGAGAAGATGAGGCTAAGAAGATGCTGGATAATAGTCGTTTTTATAATTGATGAGAACCAGAGCGGTTGTTGATTGATCGGGGAGATTTAAATTTTGTTGGTCGATTTCAAAGTAATTGGAGGACAGGAAGATGAAGAAGATTTGGCAATGGTTTGTGGTAGGGCTTTTTCTGATTGCTTTTTCTGGCGGGGTAAGTGGGTCGAATGATTTGCCAGGCTTTAAAGGGTATCTTTGGGGGACTGGCTTTGAGGTGATCAATCGGGAGAAGGATTTGGATTGGTTTGAAAATAGTGATGAGCGGGGCATGCATATGTCTTTAAATGATGGGGAGACGGATGCACAGGGACAGCTCAAGACTGCTTATTTGTTTGGATTTTATAAAAATAAGCTGGTCAGTGGGGAGGTCAATTTTTTCAATAAGTCCGATTATTTTGATGGGGTCAAAGTATTGGAGAAGAAATTGGGCCCCGGGTTTTATCATAAAGAAAAGAATGTTTCTAGCTTTACCCTAGACAGTACGATTATTTGGTGTCAGCCCAATCGCCAACGAATTATTTTCTTGGATCGAGCCTATTATGAAGATAAGGAAAAGCGAGATCAGGCAGCGGCAAAAGAGAAGAAGGACAAAAAATATGACCGATTTTTCAATTGATGAGTGAAGAGGGAGAGTCGAGAAAATGAAATATGTAGTAAGCTCATTTTTGTGGTTGGGGCTGATCTCTAGGGGGGATAAACTTTTTCCGACTTGGCTAGGCTCTGTCTTTGCTGGGCTTGCCAAGCGTAGGAGGCTCTCGCTTGGCAAATTGCGTGTAGGAGCAACTTGCCTGGGGCTTTTCATGTTGGCTTTATCTGGTGTGGTGAGTGCAGCAGAGGATGTGACTGGCTTTCGGGGCTTTGCTTGGGGCACCGACTTTGAGGTGGTAAATCGGGAGAAAGAGCTGACTTGGTATCAAAACGTGGGGGATACGGGGGAGCATCTGAGTCTTTTGGATACAGTAACTGATGAGGCTGGTGGGGTGGAGATCGGCTACTCTTATCGTTTTTACCAGAATAAGCTGGTGGTGGGAGAGGTGACTTTTGCCAAGCGAACCGATTATCTGGATGGGGTACGAATCTTTAATGAGAAGTATGGAAATCCGAAATTTAGAAAGGGCAGTGTGAGTAGCTATCTTTTCAAAAATACGGTGATTTTCTGTGATGATGAAGATGAGAGTATCCAATTTTGGAGCCGTGAATATATGGATGGGAGAACCGATCGAGAACAGAAGGCAAAGCAAGAGAAGAAAGAGCAGGAACGTAGGGAAAAAGATCAGGAGTATGATAAGATTTTTAATTGATTTTTGATAGAGTGAGCTTGATCTTGAAAGAAGAAGGAAAGGCGAGGTAATGGGATGAAGAGTTTTTTTCGCTACTGTTGGTTGGGGTGTTTATGCTGGCTTTTTCTGGCATGGTGAGTGCAGCGGAGGATATCCCGGGCTTTAAGGGCTATACTTGGGGGACTGGCTTTGAGGTGATTCATCAGGAGAAGGATTTGAAGCTGATTAAAACAGTTGATGGAGTGAGTAACTGCTTGGGCAAAAAGGATAGTGAATTTGATACCCAAGGGAGGCCAGCGGCTGGATATGTTTATCGTTTTTATAATAATAAACTGGTGGCTGGGGACATTGTTTTTTTTAATCAATCTCGTTATGTAGAGGCAGTAAAAGTGTTAGAAATAAAATTTGGTAAACCAGTTGTGATGATGGATGGAAAATCTTTAAGCTACAATTTTGCAAACACTACTATTTATTGTGTTTCTGAAGATAGAAAAATTTATTTTGCTAGTAGAGAATATCTGGATGATGACTATAAACGCAATAAAGAAGCGGATAAAGTGAAAAATGATCATAATTTTAATAAAATTTTTAATTGACAGATAAGATGAAGCGGGAGGGTGAGTCGATGAAGTATTTGGTGCGATTGGTTTCACCGTTGGGACTAGGCTCTGAGTTTGGCTTTGCCTCCTCAATCACCAAGGC
>JAGOHU010000016.1 GCA_017995975.1 Negativicutes bacterium | reverse complement strand
GTTTGCGTCGGCAACCTAGATTAATCGAACTTGTAAAGAATCATCCTTGGAGAATTGATCCAGTTTCTCCAGGGCAATGGCGAGAATTATTTCCCGAAAAATCGACCCAATTAGCATTGGAAATTGGCAGTGGCAAAGGTGGGTTTCTTGCTGGGATGAGTAAAGTTTATCCAGAGATGTCTTTTATTGGTCTGGAAAAAATACCTGAGGTAGTTTGGCAGGCCTGTAAGAGGCTGGAGAAAGAAAATATCTCGAATGTGCGGATGCTAGAAGAAGATGCACGAGACTTGCCTACGCTTTTTGCGCCTGGTGAGGTGGATCGAATTTTTCTAAATTTCAGTGATCCTTGGCCGAAAAGTCGGCATGGTAAAAGACGATTGACCTATCGAAGCTTTTTAGCCAGATATTGTCAGGTATTGGCTCCGGAAGGAGAAATTCACTTCAAAACAGACAATCGGGCTCTATTTGAATTTTCTTTGAATGAGTTTGCGGCTTTAGGATTGAAAATGAAAAACATTTCATTAGATTTGCACAGCAATGAGCCAGAGGGTAATGTGAGAACTGAGTACGAGACGAAATTTTCTGAGATGGGGATGCCCATTTTTAGAGTGGAAGTTAGCTTCCCTGAGTCTTGGCCTTTTGAGGAATATTTAAATCAATAATTAGTTTTCAAAAAGAAAAGGAGGCTTCTATGGGGCGAAGATTATTTGAAAACTCCGGAGAGTTTCTGCTTTTTTTGACTTTAGGGCTTCTTTTTATTGGAGGAGTAAATATTTTTTCCTCCAGCTTTGTAGTAGCCAGTCAGGATTATAATAATAGTTATCATTTTTTAATTCGCCATGGTATTAGCATAGGGATCGGTGGATTTGGTACTTATTTTATCTATCGATTGGATTATCGAAAAGTCATCAAAGCTTTGCCCATATGGCTTGGGATTGTGGCCTTACTTTTAGCTTTAGTACTCCATTTTGGGATTGTAGTCAATGGAGCTCGACGGTGGCTGGGGCCGTTCTTTGGATTTCAAATTCAGCCATCTGAGTTGGCCAAGTTGGTAGCCATCATGTTGGGTGCTTGGTATAGCTCTTTTTGTTATCGAAAAGGGGAGATTCCTACCATCTTTTATTGGCCTACTGGAGTGATCTTTCTTTTCTTTGGACTGATCTATCTTCAACCAGACTTTGGAACTGGCTTATTGGTGCTCTCTTTTTTCATTTTGACGATCATCGTTGGTGGCTTGTCTTTGCGTGAGATCATTGGTGGAGGTATTGTTGGGATTGGGGCAGTTAGTTTTGTAGCAGTGCAGGCTCCTTATCGCTTTGCTCGGCTAGTCCATTGGTGGGATCCTTGGGAAGCTCAGACTGCTGGTGGCTATCAGGCGGTGCAATCTTTTCTGGCAATTGGCTCTGGAGGCTGGTTTGGTATGGGTGGAGGTCAAGGGATTTCCAAATTTTACTATTTGCCGGAAGCTCACACAGACTTTGCTTTTGCTGTTTTTGCTCAAGAGTGGGGTTTTTTAGGAGTGGCGGGAGTTTTATTGCTCTTTTTTCTATTCCTTATATCAGGACTTCGCATTGCTCAAAAAGCAACGGATCCATTGGGATTTTGCCTTGCTACAGGTATGACACTTTTTATTGTCCTTCAAGCTTTTGGGAATGGGATGATGGTTTCTGGCCTTTTGCCAGTTACTGGGATTCCGATGCCATTTTTTAGCTATGGCGGCTCCTTTATGTTGACCAATTTGGCTGCGATCGGTCTGATTCTTTCAGTCTATCGGGTACGAGATTTGGCAGATAAAGGGGAGGGGGAAAAGAAATCTCTACGACGGGATTCGGAACGAAGGGCAGGGGATTCCGAATGAGAGAAAAGGTTTCTTTGAAAAAAAGATTAGTTGTAATTGGACTTGGTTTACCTACCTTTCTCTTGGTACTTCTTCTGGTTCGATTTAGTTGGTTGCAAATTATTGCACAAGATATGATTATGAGCCGTTTTCAAGGACAGGTGGAAGAAAATTTTGAGCTTCAAACTCCACGGGGAGCCATTAAAGATCGGCAAGGGAGAGAGCTGGCGGTAAGTATTATGGCTCGCTCTCTCTATGGAGACCCTTTGACTTTGAATAAACCAGCCCATGAAGTGGCACAATTTTTAGCTCCTTTGATTGGGGAAGATGCAGAATCTTTGACTAAAAAATTAAGTGGTAGAAATCGCTTTGTGTGGATCAAAAGGGGGATCGATCCACCAGAAGCATTGGAGTTACAGCGAAAATTTAAAGAAGCCAATATTCAGGGGCTAGGATTTTTAGAGGAAAGTAAGCGATTTTATCCTTCTGGGAAGTTGGCTGCTAGTGTCTTGGGCTTCGTGGGAACTGACGATCAAGGCCTTTATGGTCTGGAGATGCGGTATGATCGAGAGTTGAAAGGCGGGGGCCAAAGGCGTAAGCTTTTGACGGATAATTTGGGAAGGCCGATTTTTGATTCGGCAGTTCAAAACAATCAAGCCCAAGAAAATCAAACTCTGGAAACAACATTGGATAGTAATATTCAATTTATTGCAGAGAAGTGGATTGATCAAGCAATGATCGAAACGAAAGCTAAAGGAGCGGCGATTATTGTAATGGATCCCAAAACAGGGGCTGTTTTAGCACTGGCGAACCGTCCTACCTTTGATCCCAATCAATTTTGGAAATATCCAGAAAATTCTTGGCGAGATCGAGCAACTAGCACAATCTATGAACCGGGCTCTACTTTTAAAGCTTTAGTGGCTGGTGCGGCATTGCAAGAAGGAAAAGTGACTCCCAGCGAGATGTTTTATGATACTGGAAAAGTAGAAATCGATGGAAGAACTTTACAAAACTGGGATGGTGGTTCTGGTCAAGGGAAAGTGACTTTTGCAGAGATTGTAAAAAATTCTCTCAATATTGGTTTTATGGAAGTTGGGAAACGATTGGGAGCTCGCAAGTTGAACGAGTATGCTCGTCGTTTTGGTATGGGAAAAGCTTCTGGCCTAGACTTACCAGGCGAAGAAGAAGGAATTCTTTTCGATGATGATAAAATGATGCCGATTGATGTGGCCACCATGTCGATTGGTCAAGGAATTGCAGTAACACCGGTTCAAATGATTACAGCTTTTTCGGTAATTGCCAATGGAGGTAAGAAAGTACAGCCCCATATTGTTCAAAAAATTTACTCCCCTGAAGGGTCAGTTCATTGGGAATTTAAGCAAGGGGTAGAAGATGTGGTTCTAAAGCCCGAGGTAAATACTGAGCTTGTTTCATTGCTCGAAAGAGTAGTTGCTGAAGGGGGCGGTGCCAAGGCCAAAGTAGAGGGATACCGTTTTGCTGGTAAGACTGGGACAGCGGAAAAGCTAAATGAAAAAGGGGGAGGCTATTTAGAGGGCCGCTATATCGCTTCTTTTGCAGGCTTTGGTCCTTTGGAAGACCCTCAAATTGCGGTTTTAATTCTGATTGATGATCCTCAAGGAGTCTACTATGGTGGACAAATTGCGGCTCCTTTATTTAGCCATGTGGCAGGAGAGATCATGCAATATCTAGGAATTCCACCAACCCAGAATTATTCAAAAGGCTTTGGTTCGCAAGGAAAGGCCAATTATCAAGGGCCTCAAGTTCGTTTTTCCGATGGGCAGGTAGTGATTCCTGATTTGCGAGGCTATTCGCTTCGACAGGCTGCGAATAGTTTGGCTCCCCATAATTTATATTTAATTCCCACCGGTAGCGGAAGAATTTTAAGCCAAAATCCACCAGCTGGCACAGTGGTGCCCCGAGAAACAGAAGTGAAAGTGGTGCTTTCAGCGGATGCGCCGGGTCAACCCAATTCGACCCCTACCATTCCGGAGAAGCCAAAAGAGCAGGCTACTGTACCAAGTCGACCGAAAGAAGAATGATTTTATCTGAATGAATAAGGGGGACTTTTTATGAAGACGGATATTCAAATCGCCCAAGAAGCAACACTGGTTCCGATTGGTCAAATTGCTAAGAAGCTGGAGATTCCAGAAGATAAACTCGAGTATTATGGACCTTATAAAACCAAAATTGCTTTAGAATTTTGCAATCAGGTGATTCAAGAGAAACCAGCGGGGAAATTGATTTTGGTTACCGCTATTACTCCAACTCCTGCGGGAGAAGGCAAATCAACGACTACTGTCGGATTGGCTCAAGGGTTGGCTAAGCGTGGCAAGAGCGTGGCGGCGGCTTTGCGAGAGCCTTCGCTGGGCCCTTGCTTTGGGGTGAAAGGGGGCGCCGCTGGTGGAGGATATTCTCAAGTGGTGCCGATGGAAGATATAAACCTTCACTTTACTGGAGATTTTCATGCAATTGGGGCGGCCCATAATTTGTTGGCCGCTATGTTAGATAATCATTTACAACAAGGCAATCTACTTTCGATCGATCCACGACGGATTGTTTTCCGCCGGGTAGTGGATATGAACGACCGAGCTTTGCGAAATGTAGTGGTCGGTTTAGGCGGCCGGGTAGATGGAATTCCTCGTCAAGATGGTTATGATATCACGGTGGCTTCTGAGGTGATGGCAATTTTATGTTTAGCCACTTCGATCAGCGATTTGAAGGAACGATTAGGTAAAATTATTGTGGGCTATACTTATGAAAATAAACCAGTGACCGCCAGAGAGCTAAAAGCTAATGGTGCTATGGCAGTCCTCTTAAAAGATGCAATTAAGCCAAATTTGGTACAGACTTTGGAAGGGGTACCAGCTTTCATTCATGGTGGCCCTTTTGCAAATATTGCTCACGGCTGTAATAGCGTGATGGCTACAAAGCTCGCTTTGCACACCAGTGATTATGCAGTCACCGAAGCGGGCTTTGGGGCTGATTTGGGTGCAGAAAAGTTTTTGGACATCAAATGTCGTGCCGCTGGTTTGTGGCCTGATGTGGTGGTCTTAGTAGCCACAGTACGGGCTCTTAAAATGCACGGAGGAGTTCCAAAAGGAGAATTGACCCAACCGAACGTCGAAGCCTTGATAAAAGGGAGTAGCAACTTAAAAAAACATATTGAGAATATGCAAAAATTTGCCCTTCCTGTAGTGGTAGCAGTAAATATTTTCCCAACCGATACAACTGACGAAATGAATGCACTAACCGAGCTGTGTGCAAGCTGGGGAATTCCTTGTGAGCTTTCCGATGTATGGGCCAAAGGTGGCGATGGAGGGCTGGAGTTAGCGGATCGAGTGATCCAATTGGCCCAAGGCGAAAAAAAGCAAGCCTTTCTCTATCCTTCTGAAATGACTCCTGCAGAAAAAATCCGTACCATTGCTCAAGAGATTTACGGAGCTACAGAGGTTCAATTTGAGAAAGCGGCTCAAAATGGGTTGAAGCAAATAGAAGAGTTAGGCTTTAATCATTTTCCGATTTGTATGGCCAAGACTCAGTACTCTTTTTCGGACGATTCAACCAAAGTGGGAAGACCAGAAGGATTTACTCTGACCATTCGAGATATTCGTATTTCTGCTGGGGCAGGCTTTTTAGTTGCTTTGACTGGCGAAATTATGACCATGCCAGGGCTTCCGAAAGTACCAGCCGCCGAATCGATCGATATTGACGATAATGGCAAAATCATCGGACTTTTTTAGGGAAAATCTTAATAGAAAATAATTAAAAGCTGTGTTTTAGGAGTTCATGATGGGTCATTTTGGGAGATTCTTTTGAGGCAAGCTTAATCAACTTCTGATCGCTTTGGAGAATAGTCTTTTAAACCTAACGGAAATCGTTGGAATATCAAGAATATCTTGAAATGATATGCAACATAATTTAGATGGAGAGGATCAGCGAGATGAATATTCTCAAGCCGTTATTTTTTTTCTCAGGTCGGTTAACGAGATTACCTTTTTTTCTTCTTTTTGCCTTGAGTAAAGTCATTCTCATATCTTCACTTATTGGAGGAGAAGATGGGCTTTTACACCCATATTTCGACTATATTTTTTGGATTTCTATTTGGGTGGACATATCTCTCGTATCAAGTCGGTTGAAAGATATTGGCAGAAGTCGACTTTGGGTAATTGCTGGAGTTTTTGGACCACCCCTTTTTCTCTATTGTTTTTTTGCCTCATCTGCTAAAAGAGGAGATGCCCAGTTGAATTTTGGGCCAGTTAAAGCTGAGGTTGATCCAACTCAGAAAAATATCATTTTTTCAAACTCTGATGATCGTTTTAGGAGAGAATAATAGTTGAAAGTTAGTAAAAAAGAATCTAAGGAATGTCCTAAAATGAAAACAACATAATTTAGGTGGTGAGGATCAGCTAAGATGAATATTTTAAACTCTTTATTCCTCTTTTCTGGTCGTTTGAAGAGAAGTTCGTTTGCCTTGGCTTTTTTTTCTTGGTTGGCTTTGGTTATCGGTTTGTTTAGTGTTATGGTGGCAAAAGAGTTTCATGAAGGTTTTTTTATTCTTATTCCTTTAGGCATCTGGGTCGGGCTTTCAATTATTGTTTGTCGTTTGCGTGATGCAGGTACAAATGTTTATCTTTCTTTATTGCTTTTTGTAGTCGGATTTTTTCTTATTTTATACTGTTTAATTGCTCCGAGTAAAAATGAAGAAGTGTCTGGAAATCGATTTGAAGAAACTCCAAAAACGATTGTCTGGGATCAGAGTGAATCTCGGGAAAAAGGATTTTGGAAGTTTTTAATTGATTTTTCCGGTCGAATTAGTCGTAAAACTTATTTGCTTTCATTGGTTGGTCATGTTGCCACTTTTGTAGTTCTTCTTGGGCTACTGATTGCCTTGGATGTTCAGAAGAAAGAGTCTTCAACTGTGATTGTACTGCTACTTCTTTTTCAAGGGTTGTCCCTGAGTTCTCTGACTGTGCGGCGGGCTCATGATATTGGGAGAACGACTCGGTGGGTGATTTTTAATATTATTTCGGTGATTGGCAGCATTATTGTATTCTTCATGTGTTTGGTGTTGAAGTCTGATTCAAATAAAAATGAGTATGGTGTGCCGGCTGATCAGGCGGAAGAAAGTCGACCTGCTAGAAAAGTATCTCCAGGACGTTTTGATCGAGAGTAAGAATTTGAAGCTTTTCGTTAAATTTTTGCAAAGGGAAAAAGTTAAGAATCTTGAACTTAGAGAATAAAGGTACTCTATAATCAGTATGAGGAGAATTCAGAATGGGTAATTTATTTCGATCCTTATTTTTATTTTCTGGTTCACTGAATCGAATTACATTCTTTATCGCTTTTGGTACATTGTTTTGGATTAGCAACTATGATCCTTTCGTAGAATTTATGAAGCCTTATGAACTCCCCATGAAATTAGGAAGGCTTTATATCTTATTTTCAATGATGACCAGTCGCTTGAGAGATGCGGGAGGAGATATTAAAATCTGGACTCCTTTCGTGATGCCTTTTCTATTATGGTACGTGATTTGGATATCCATTTTTCGAGGACCGAAAGGCGATCAGGCTCATAAAAAAGAAAAAGCTTTGGCGAACTTTGACTCATCGGATCAGCCAGAACCTCAGGCTCCTTTCAAAGCCAACTGATCGATTTAGAAGGGAATAAGAGGAGAGGTCGGTGTCGCTTTAGGGTGAATAAGATAGGTGTTTTAGGAAGAATGTAATGTAAGAATCGGCAATTGATTTTTTAATAATTTAAATTTGGCAGGAGGAATGACATGGCAAAGCAGCTTTTGGGGAAGCCTGTGGCAGATGGGATTCGAGTGGAGATCAGTCAGTTGGTGGAAAAACGAAAAGAAAAAGGGCTGAGCCTCGGCTTTGCAGCCTTGCGAGTGGGAGAAGACCCGGCTTCGATTGTGTACCAAGGCAGATTGGTCAAAGAAGCGGCCAAATTGGGCTTTGATCCTTTTGAGGTTAATATGGACGAAAAAAGCAGTGAAGACGAAGTGATTGCTCAGATTCATGAATTGGCCGATCGAGCTGATGTGGCTGGAATTTTAGTATTCATGCCTTTGCCCAAAGGGCTAGACCCAGAAAAAATTGTTTCGGCGATTCCGCCTGAAAAAGATGTAGATTGCCTCAACCCGGTTAATTTTGGTCAGGTAATGGCTGGGAAAAGCCTTTGGGGGCCTTGTACTGCCCGGGCAGTTATGGCGATGCTGGATCATTATGAATATGATTTGACTGGGAAAAAAGTAGTGGTCATAGGGCGCTCGGATATTGTAGGTCGACCTTTAGCTCAGTTATTGCTTTCCAAAAATGCGACTGTGACGATTTGTCATTCCAAGACGAAAGACTTAGCCTTCCATACTGGTACTGCGGATCTGGTGATTCCTGCTGTAGGAAGAGCTGGGATATTGACGGGCCATATGCTTCAAAAAGGAGCTTGGGTAGTTGATGTGGGGATTAATTTATCGACCGATGGAGGAAAAATCTTGGGAGATGCAGACTTTTCTACGTGTGAGCCGATCTGTGAGGCCATTAGCCCTGTGCCAGGCGGGATTGGTGCGATTAGTGTAGTAATGATTTTGCAGGCTCTGTTGCGAGGCGAGAATTAAATGCATGAGGCCACAGTGGGAAAGAGTATTTTGAAAATTGCTCTTTCAAAAGGGACCGGCAAAAAGATAAGTCAAGTCCGAGTGCAGATCGGTAAGGCCCATCATTTAGAAGAATCTTCTTTGCAGAGTTTGTGGAAGATTTTAGTTCAAGGAACGCTTGCCGAAGGAGCATCTTTGATTGTTGAAAGACCGGAGTTGCTTTTTTCTTGTCATGATTGTGAGGCTAAAAGTCAGCTCATGGCGGGAGAAGAATGGCGGTGTAGCCAATGTAGCTCTGCCAGCTTGCAATTAGTTGGTGGACGAGAGATGGAAGTAGTTAGTTTACTTGAGGGGGTAGAGGATGGAAATTCAAGTTCAGACCCAGATTTGGGAAGAGAATGATCGAATCGCTGAGGAACTTGCAGAAAAATGGCAGGACCAAGGTACTTTGGTATTAAATCTGCTAGGCTCACCTGGAGCAGGGAAAACGACTTTTTTAGAAAAAACATTAGATATTTTAAAAGATCGATATCGTATCGGGGTCATTGAAGGCGATTTGTTTACCGCTCAAGATGCGGAACGAATCAAGGCGAAAGGGATTGAGGCGGTCCAGATCAATACGGGCGGCGGCTGTCATCTGGACGCCCCGATGGTTCGAGAAGCTCTCAAGCAATTAAGTGAAGGGCCTTTTGATTTATTAGTGATTGAAAATGTTGGCAATTTAGTTTGTCCTGCGGAATTTTACTTAGGAGAAGATCATAAAGTCACTTTGCTCAGTGTGACCGAAGGAGAAGACAAGCCTTTAAAATATCCCTTGATTTTTAAAGAGTCTGCTTTTGTAGGCCTGACGAAGTCCGATTTATTGCCCCACTTAGATTATCAGCTGGATCGAGTCTTGAAAGACTTAGGTCATCTCAATCCGAAAGGCGAAGTGGTGACCTTATCATCTCGATCTGGTGAAAATATGGAAAAATGGTTTACTTGGTTAGAAACAAATATTCGAATGAAACAGGAGGGAAAAAGATGAAAGCATATGCGATTGTAGGGGCTCAAATTCACCCGGTAAGTAGTGAACCTTTCGTAGGGATTGTATTGGTTCAAGATGGCAAAATTCAAGCAGTAGGGAAAGATATCCAAGTTCCTGAGGGAGCCGAGATATTAAATGGAGAAGGAAAGCTACTCTTTCCAGGCTTTATCGATGGGCACACTCATTTAGGACTTTATCCAGAAGGGCAAGGCTGGGCTGGGGAAGATTATAACGAAAAATCGGGCCCGATCACCCCTCAATTGGATGCGCTGGAGTCTATTTTTCCAGAAGATTTAGCTTTCCCTGAGACGTTAGCCGGTGGAGTGACTAGTGTAATGATCACGCCAGGTAGTGCCAATGTGATTGGTGGTCAATGTATTGTCCTAAAGACTCGTCCTCGTCCATTGGTGACCGATATGGTCTTGAAAAGAAGAGCCGGACTTAAGATTGCTTTTGGTGAAAATCCACGACGTATTTATGGAAATCAAGGGAAAATGCCAACTACTCGTATGGGAGTGGCTGCTATGCTCCGAGAAACCTTGCAAAAAGCGGTAGAATACCGAGATGCTCAGCGTCAGACCGAAGATGAAGCCGGAGTGAAGGTGGACTATGGGATGGAAATGATTGGGCGAGTGATTTCGGGAGAAATGCCTTTACGAGCTCACGCTCATCGATCTGATGATATTGCTACGGCGATCCGTATTGCCAAACAATTTGATTTGGATATTGTGATTGAGCATGCAACAGATGGTCACAAAATTGCGGGCCTTTTAGCAGAAGAAAAAATTCCAGTCATGGTAGGGCCTACTCTTACTTTCCGAAGTAAGATGGAAGTGGTAGATAAAAGTTTTGAAAGTCTATCTCTTTTAGATAAAGCGAAGGTACAATTTGCGATTATTAGTGATCATCCAGTGGTTCCTTCTTCCACCTTACCTCTATATGCAGGTCTTGCGGTTCGTTATGGTCTGAGTGAAGAAGCAGCAATTCGAGCGATTACATTAGAACCAGCCAAAATTATGAAAATTGATGATCGGGTGGGTTCGATTGAAACTGGCAAGGATGCAGATCTGGTTTTATGGCAAGGACATCCTTTCAATAGTACTTCCAAACCAGAATGGGTTATGGTAGACGGAGCTTTAAATCGATTGACTGGCAATGTAAAATTAAACCCAATTTGGGAAGAATAAAAATCAAAAAAATCAAAGACAACAAGGCTTTTTGGTCTTGTTGTTTTATTTTTCTGATAAATTCGCCGAAAAAACAAAAATGGTTTGCAGAAAACATATTTTTTTGGTACTCTATTATCGATTGCGAAAAAGTGAACGTAGTTTCTTTTTAGTATACTCAAAGCGAATTGAGATTATTAAATGGTCAGACCAACAGACCAAAAGGAGAGTTTAAATGACAAATAATATTCGGATTGATCAAGAAGTTTGTGTAGGATGCGGTATGTGTAGCCGTGCTTGTCCGGTGGGAGCGATCGAGGGAGAGCCCCGTCAGCCTTATAAAATTATTGATGACAAATGTATCCATTGCGGTCAATGTATCCAAGCTTGTAATGTTCAACTTCGCAATAATGACTTAAGAGCGCAAAAATTAGAAGAGCGAGGAATGCTCCCTAATGCCACAGAGCCATTGTTTGCAGCTTATCAAATGAATCAAGTGCAAGTGGTAAAAGAGGCTGTAGATTCTAAAAAATATTTCAATGTAGTTCACTGTGCACCATCGGTTCGCGTTGGAATTGCTGAGGAATTTGGAATGCCTGCCGGGACTCTTGCTCCAGGCAAGATGTTTGCGGCTCTTCGCCGTTTAGGCTTTGACCGAGTCTACGATACTAATTTTGGTGCAGATATTACGATTATGGAAGAAGCGGCAGAATTTTTGGATCGAGTAACTCATCCAGGAGCTCATGGCCCCCTGCCTATGACTACTTCTTGCTGTCCAGGTTGGGTAAAGTATATTGAAGCAGAGCATCCGGATCTAATTCCTCATCTCTCGTCTTGCAAATCTCCAGTTGGGATGATCTCTCCACTCATTAAAACCTACGGAGCAGCTCAAAACGGAGTTGATCCAGCATCTATTTATACAACCATCATTATGCCTTGTACTGCCAAAGCCTTTGAAGTAGAGCGGCCAGAGATGAATGCAAGCGGTTTCCAAGATACAGATGCAGTACTCACTACCCGCGAATTAGCTCAATGGATCAAAGCAGAAGGCATTGATTTTATGAATTTGCCTGATGAAGAAGTGGATCAATTGCTTGGCGAATATACAGGAGCAGGAAATATCTTTGGAGCTTCTGGTGGAGTAATGGAGGCGGCTTTACGGACTGCTTACGAGACTGTGACTGGAAAAGATCTTCCCCGACTCGAATTTGATGAAGTTCGTGGTGGTGAAGGAATCCGAAAAGCAACGGTACAGATGGGTGATAAAACTGTTCGTGTAGCGGTTGTTGCAGGACTCCAACATGTAAATGAAGCATTAGAACAAATTCGCAACGGCACTGCTGATTTTGACTTCATGGAAGTTATGGCTTGTCCAAATGGTTGTATTAGTGGCGGGGGTCAACCAAAATTGCCACCAGCTCCAGCAGCCAAAAAAGCGGCTTTGGAAGCTCGCACAGCCAATATGTATGCCCATGATAAAAATCTACCTCTTCGAAAATGTCATGAAAATCCAATGATCAAAAAAGTATATGCAGAATTTTTAGGAGAACCATTGGGTGAAAAATCTCATGAACTCCTTCATACTCATTTTTATTCTCGCAAAAAATAAAAAAAGACCTTCACATCTTAGAGTTTTAGTCTAAGATGTGAAGGTCTTTTAGCATTAAGTTCAAATCAAATGGTTGTTTACTTATTTTGCAACTTACATGGACTAAATATATAAAATGTATTATCATAGTTGTATTGTGAATAGTTATTTTGTTTTTAAGGGAGGCAGAAAAAGTGGCTTTACCAAGAGTATTTGTTAGTTCAACATATTATGATTTAAAACATGTCAGAAACGAAATAAATGATTTCATAAAAAATTTGGGATATGATGCGGTTTTACATGATAAGGGCCAAGTTGCTTATACGCAAGATCGATCATTAGAGCAATCTTGTTATCAAGAATTATCAAATTGTGATATTGTTGTATGTATAATAGGTAGCAAATATGGGACAAAGTCAATGAACAGCGATTATTCAATTACGATGGAAGAATTGAAAAAAGCAATTGCTCAGCGTAAAAAAATATATATTTACATTCAGAAAGATGTTGCGATTGAAAATAAAACCTTTGTAGCTAATAGAGATGTTTCGGGTTTTAAAACTGTTTATGCTGATGATATAAAAATACATACTTTTATATGTGAACTTAAAGAAAATATACAAAATAATCCAATAATCGAGTTTGAAAATGTTACTGATATAGTGGAGAACCTTCGTACTCAATTTGCAGGTATGTTTCAGTTTTTATTGCGACAAGAGTCAACCTTAACTGAGGAGAAAACATTTTATGATTTGAAATCAACATCTGATGAAATAAAATCGTTAATAACCGATATGAGAGAACAAAATGAAAACTTTGTTGGTAAGCTGGGTTCGTCAATTCTTCTTGTGAATCGATTTTTAACTCATTTAGAAAAATCTCTAGGGCTAGAGGGAGCAAGAATAATCATTAGAGACAGAAAAGCACTTCAAAATTTTTTGAAAGTAATGGGATTTGAATATAGAGACAAATTTGGTGACGAGCATCTATACTATGAAAGAGATATTCATCATCAAATTCAAGAGATAAAGATTAGCAAAGCGGTATTTGATGAAAATGATAAGTTGAAAATTATACTTAATAACAAGCAGGCTGAAGAACTACTTGGTGTAACAATAAAAAGAAAGAATGAAGCATTTTCTGGTATATTGCCAGATGAAGATATTCCTTTTTAAGAAACATGATTTCATGTTTCTTTTTTTATGACAATATTAGATCCAATTGAGATCAGTCCTCGAAGATTTTTTCGAACTAGGGTATAATAAGGGAGAGTTAATTAGAGAGGGTTAGATTTATGATAGAAGCACATATACTTGCCAGCGGCAGTACGGGGAATTCGATGCTCTATACTTTTGGGCATACCCGAATTTTGGTAGACTGTGGACTGGGAATTCGAAAATTAAAAAGTACCATGGAAGAGGCGGGCTACGGATTGAATGATTTGGATGCAGTATTGATTACTCATGAGCATTCGGATCATGTGAAGTCTTTAGAAAGCTTGATTCGCCATACAAAAGGAAATGTACCGATTGTGACTCGGGAAGCGACTCAGCGTTGTTTGCCCGGTGGAAATTCCGATATGGGCACCATTTATCAGCCGATCAATGGGGAAGCTAAAATTGGGGGAGTAGAAATTGAAGCTTTTAATATCTCTCATGATGCAGTTGACCCGATAGGTTTTTTATTTCGCTACGGAGGCAAGACCCTTGTTTCGGCAACCGATTTAGGAATGGTGACTCCTGAAGTGGAAGCGGCGATTGATCAAGCAGATATTCTGATTTTTGAAGCAAATCATGATTTGGGAATTTTGGCCAATGGGCCTTATCCTTATTTTTTGCAAAACCGAATTAAAGGAAAAAGAGGTCATTTATCCAATGGTGATGCGGCTCAGGCTTTAGCCAATTTGAGTGTAAAAAAACGAGATATTTTCCTGGCCCATTTAAGCCGTCAGAATAATACGCCTGATGCGGCTTTGGACGCAGTGAAAGTGGCTTTGGAAGAAAGTGGTCACCAAGTGGATCGAAAAGTAAAAATCCAGCTTGCTTGGGCTGATCGACTGGTTAGCCAGCAATGGGATTGATTTTGGAGGGTCAAAGATGAGAAGAAGTCTAGTGATCTACATCTCAATTGCCTTGATTGGCATGGGGATTGGGGGATTTTGGATTTGGAATGATTATCAAGAAAAACCGAATTTTCAACACGCCGCAGTAGCTGGTGGTAGTGGTGACTTGCCGCCGTCACGAAATACTTTCGTTGTGGGAGCTGTGAAAAAAGCGAGCCCTTCGGTGGTGGGGATTACGAATAAGGCTTATGCTCGTGATATTTTCAATCGCAAAGTACGGGTAGGTGAAGGCGTAGGATCTGGGGTCATTTTTGATGCAAAAGGTTATATTGTAACCAACTATCATGTGATCGCAGATTCGGCCGAATTAATTGTTTCTTTGGCAGATGGGCGGACTTTTCCAGCGATTCTTGTGGGGAGTGATCCTCTGACTGATTTAGCAGTGGTTAAAATTGAAGCAGATCAATTGATTGCAGCCACTTTCGGTGATTCTGATAGTATTCAAGTAGGAGAACCAGCGATTGCGATTGGTAATCCTTTGGGATTGGAATTTCGGGGTAGTGTGACTTCTGGCGTTATCAGTGGTCTGGGGCGAACAATCAAGATCGAAGAACAACAGTTTAATTTGATTCAAACCGATGCGGCGATCAATCCAGGGAATTCGGGTGGGGCTCTGATCAATGCAGATGGGGAGCTTATCGGGATAAATAGTGCCAAGATTGCGGCTAGTGGGGTAGAAGGTATTGGCTTTTCTATTCCGGTCAATGTGGTAAGACCGATTATTCAATCTCTGGTGGATCATGGCCGATTTATTCGACCGACTCTTGGGATTATGGTTCTTGATGGTCCTTCGGCAGCTAGGTATGGATATTCGATTCCTGGTGGCGCCGGACTTTTAGTGGTCGAATTGGCTTCTTCAGGGCCAGCTCGCAAAGTGGGGATTAAAGCTGGCGATGTTCTTCGCCGAGTGGATGGGAAAGAAGTGAATCAGCTGAGTGACCTGAGGGCCATTTTACAAGGCCGCAATATTGGTGATCAGGTGACCATCGAAATTGAACGTAAGGGCCGGAAAGAGTCTTATACAATTCGGCTAGAGGAAGCGAAAGAATAATTATGAAGATCAGGCTAATAACAATTGGAAAAGTAAAGGATCGCTGGATCCGTGAAGGGATCGAGGAGTATACAAAGAGGTTGACTCCTTACTGTAAATTGGAGATTTTAGAATTAGGCGAAGAGAAGCTTCCTGAAAATCCTTCTTTGGCTCAAGTCAAACAAGGCTTGGAGAAAGAAGGAGAAAGGCTGTTGAAAAGCTTGGGCGACGATTCTTTGCCAATTCTTTTGGATTTGCATGGAAAAGAATGGTCGTCGGAGAAATTTTCGCATCATTTAGACCAGTGGGGACTGGAAGGGAAAAGCAATATCGCCTTTTTGATCGGCGGAGCTTTTGGTCTGTCTGATTCGGTACGAGATCGAGCCAAGGAACGGTTGTGCCTTTCACCTATGACTTTTACTCATACCATGACTCGGTTGATCTTAGTAGAGCAAATTTATCGGGCTTTTAAAATTAGCCGAGGTGAAAAATATCATTGGTAAGAGGAGTGGGGAAATGAAAAAACCGTTATCAGTAATTTTGTTTTCTGTATTTATTATTTTGATGGGTCTTGGAACTGCTGGACTTAACGCCTATTTTTTACTTTCGCCATATTTTTTGTTTGATATTGCTTGGACTCCTTACTTTGCAATGGGTTGGGGTATTTTGGTGATTATCTCAGGCGTTGTGATGATGATCGGAAGCCGCGAGGTAGTTCATGTGACGATTGGAGTTTATGGGGCTCTTCTCCTTTTAATGGGAATCGTAGGGAAGATTTTTGATATGGGAATCGGGGGGCCTCTACTTCAAGGGGTAATTGTTGGAATTCTGTATAAGTTTAATAAAAGTTTCGGAGATTACATGGACATTGATAAGAAAGTCTAATCCTTTACAAAGAAAGAACCGTTGCATAGGTGCAACGGTTCTTTTACTATTTGTCTACATAAAACCCCTGGCTGTGCCGTGGGTCAAAGCTTATAGCGTAATTAAGAAATATCCCTCCTTTTGGTTTAAAATAAATTCGCGGTCTGCTAACTGCGAAAATTAATCAAAAGGAGGGTATTTATGTCAACTGACAAGAAAAGTTTAGCT
>JAGOHU010000134.1 GCA_017995975.1 Negativicutes bacterium | reverse complement strand
ACTTCCGATTCCTCCTTTGGATGGGAGCAAAATCGTGGCTGCCTTGATCCCAGGAGACTTTGAGGAAGTTTTAAATGCGGTAAATCCTTATGGTATGTTTATCTTGATTGGCTTGATTTATCTAGGGTGGATTGATAAGGTGATGCCACGATTGATTGATGGAGCAATGAATGGAATAAGTGGGATTGTGGAATTTTTATTGAGCTTATTTTTTTAGGAGGTCTTTGGTGTGAATAAACAACGTATTTTTAGTGGTATGCAGCCATCGGGGAAATTTCACTTAGGGAATTATATGGGAGCTTTGGAAAATTGGATTCATCTCCAAGATGAGTATGAATGCTTTTTCTCAATTGTGGATTTGCACGCTTTGACCTCCATGTATGAGGACACAAGACTTTTGAAAGAGTATACCTATGATATGGCTTTGGATTGGCTGAGTGCGGGTCTTGATCCAGAGAAAAATGTGATCTTTGTTCAGTCCGAAGTTCCTGAGCACTCAGAGCTGCATTTATTGTTATCGATGATGACTCCTTTGTCTTGGTTGGAACGGGTGCCCACTTATAAGGATAAATTGCAAAATTTGGGTGATGCTGGAAAAGAAATCAATACGTACGGATTTTTGGGTTATCCTGAATTGATGACTGCAGATATTATTTTATATAAAGCTGAGGTTGTGCCGGTAGGAGAAGACCAAATCCCTCATGTGGAGCTTTGTCGTGAAATTATCCGTCGTTTTAACAATTTTTATGGAAATGTATTTCCTGAGCCTAAAGTGCGACTGAGTAAGGCTCCAACTTTGCCCGGAACTGATGGACGAAAAATGTCCAAGTCCTATGGCAATACTCTTCCTTTTGCGGCAACCGAGTCAGAGCTTTGGGAAAAGCTACGAGGGATGGTAACGGATCCTCAGAGAGTACGGCGGACCGATCCGGGCAATCCAGATGTATGTCCCGTATTTGCTTTGCAAAAATTATTCAATCTGGAAGAAGTGCCAATGATCGATGCAGAATGCCGAACCGCAGGAATCGGATGTGTAGATTGTAAGAAAAGATTGCTAGTAAAAATGGCGGCGATTTTGGAACCGATTCATGCCAAACGGTCTGAGCTTGAAGGACGACCAGAATATGTGCGAGAAATTCTGACCTATGGGGCAGAGCGGGCTCGTAAAGTAGCCAGAGCAACCATGGAAGAAGTGCGAGGGGCAATGGGTTTTTATTGATATGACGACCGAGAGTTATCAGTTAGAATTAGGTGTGTTTGAGGGGCCTTTGGACCTTCTTTTGCATTTGATTGATAAGAACGAACTGAATATTTATGATGTTCCCATCCATTTATTGGCTGAGCAATATGTGGCTTATTTGGAGTCTTTGGAAGATTTGGATATGGAAGTGGCCAGTGAATTTCTCATTGTGGCAGCTCAGCTGATGTATGCAAAATCAAAAGCTCTTTTGCCCAAAGCACCCAAAGAGGCAGATGAGACCGAAGAAGACATCGAAGAACGGCTACGGATACAACTTTTGGAATATCGGGCCTTTAAAAAAATTAGTGCTTATTTTGCAGAAATGTTGGAAAATAAAAACTACTATGGCCGAGGCCCAAGTGAAATTCCGGTACGGTCTTTGGAGCTGGACTATCAAAGTCCTCTCTTTTTACTAGAAGCTTGGAAAGATTTGCAGGCCGGTGAAGTATCGCTTTTTGAGCCCGAAGAGGTCATTCCGATTGAGCCTTTCAATATTGATCAGCGGATGATGGAGATCGAAGGAGAAGTTATGGCTTATCCAGGGAAAAAAGTACGCCTTGATTTGCTTTTAGGTACTCAAAGCGGCAGGATATCATGGCTGGTTTCGTTATTGGCAATTTTAGAGTTGGTCCGATTAAAACGCTTCGGGATTGAGCAAGCTGAGACTTTTGGCAAAATTTATCTGGTAAAAGAAAAGGGGGCGGATTGATGGAATATTCGATGCTACCAAAATTGGAAGCTGTGTTATTTATGAGCGGAAATCCGCTCCCTCTAGAGCGGCTTTCTGAGGTGCTGGAAGAAGAAAAGGAAATGATTACTCTGGCTTTGGCCAAGCTTCAAGAGAGTTATGAAGTCGGAAATCGGGGCATTCGCTTGAAAGAGGTGGCCGGAGGCTGGCAATTGGTCACTTGGGATCAGGTAGAGGACTCGGTAAAGCGCTTGGGTATGACGATTCAGCCAAAGCTTTCACCAGCAATGATGGAAGGGCTGGCGATTATTGCTTATCGTCAGCCAGTGACTCGTCAAGAAATCGAACAAATTCGAGGGGTGAATAGCGATCGAAATGTGAAGCTTCTTCACGAACTTGAATTGGTAGAAGAATTGGGCCGCAAAGAAGTAGTGGGGCGACCTATTTTATACGGTACTACAGCGAAATTTTTACATATTTTTGGGATTCGAAATATTGAATCTTTGCCTCGCTGGGAAGAATTCCAAGAGGAAAAAATGGGAGAACTTGAGGCCCTCGAAGTGGCTGGAGAATTGACAGAACAACTAATCGAAGAGATTGAATCTAAAGAGAAGGAGCGAAATCTAAATGAAGGAACGGCTCCAGAAGATCATTCGTGATGCAGGGCTTGCCTCCCGGCGAGAAGCAGAAGAATGGATAAGCAGTGGACGAGTGGAAGTAAATGGGCAGGTAGTGGACGAGCTGGGAGCTCAGGCAGACCTTGAAGTGGACGAAATTGTGGTAGATGGCAATGTGTTGGGGAGAAAAGAAGAGAAAGTCTATTTTCTCTTTAATAAGCCTACTGAAGTGGTCACTACTTTGAAAGACCCTCAGAATCGAAAAACGATTGCTGAATTTTTCAAGAGAGTTCCGGAGCGAGTATTTCCGGTGGGACGACTTGATTATGATACCGAGGGCTTATTGGTGGTAACGAACGATGGAGACTTGATGAATGGGATGCTCCATCCTTCCAAAGAAATACCAAAGCGGTATGAAGCTTGGGTGAAGGGCCAATTAAGCGAGGCTACGGCGATGCAGCTACGGGCCGGGATTCAGCTGTCGGATGGTAAAACCGCTCCAGCGAAATGCCGAGTCCTAAAGATGGAGATCGGCCGAACTTTGGTGGAAGTGACGATCCATGAAGGGAAAAACCGTCAGGTACGGCGGATGCTTGCAACTGCGGGTCATCCAGTGATCTCTTTGAGTCGGACTGGTTTTTCTTTTTTTGAATTAGGTCATTTAAAGTTAGGCGAATATCGGCCTTTGACGAGCCAAGAATTGATTCAATTAAAAAAACTTTTTTAACAATGAATTCAGGAGGTTGGGATGAGAAATTTTGTAATTGCCATTGATGGGCCCGCTGGGGCTGGAAAAAGTACAGTAGCAAAACGAGTAGCCAATCAACTGGGATTTATTTATATTGATACGGGAGCCATGTATCGTTCAATTGCTTGGAAGGCTTTACAAAGTGTTACGGCGATTGAAGAGATTGCTCCAGTTGAGCTCGGCGAAATCGCCAATCAATCGACTCTTTCAGTTTCTTTAGATTCAGAGGGAAGTAACCATTTTTATGTAGACTCAATCGAGGTGACTGAGGCGATTCGCTCGCCCCAAGTGAGTCGAGCCGTAGCAGTGGTGGCGGCCAATCCGGAAGTGCGGGCGGCTTTGGTAAAGCATCAACAAAAAATGGGAGAAAGTCAGTCCATTGTGATGGATGGGCGAGATATTGGGACTACGGTCTTTCCTACAGCGAATTTGAAAGTTTTTTTGACTGCTTCGGTGGAGATGAGAGCGGAGCGGCGCTGGAAAGAACTAGAAGGAAAAGGCGAGAAAGTAGATTACCAAGAGCTGAAAAACGAGATTGCTTTGCGGGATAAAATGGATCAAGAGCGAGAAGTCTCGCCACTCATTGCGGCAGAAGATGCGATCTTTGTCGATACCACTTCATTGTCGATCGATCAGGTGGTCGGGAAAATTATTGAATTGTATGAGGAGCGAGTAAAGTGATTTATTGGATTCTCCACTTTGGATTAAAAGTGGTTTTTTGGATTAAATTTTCCGCTAAAATCTATGGAGCTGAAAAGGTGCCTGCTGGTGGGCCGCTGCTTATTGCATCGAATCATGTGACCAATTGGGATCCTTTTTTAGTTCATCGAGCGGTTCCAATTCGTATGGCTTTTATGGCGAAAGAAGAGCTTTTTAAGATTCCTGTTTTGAGTTGGGTCATGAAAAATGAAAAAGTAATCCCAGTCCGCCGTGGTGCGGCCGATCGCAATGCGATCCGGTTGGCGATTGCTGCCCTAAAGTCTGGCAGGGTGCTGGGGATTTTCCCCGAAGGAACTCGAAATCAATCGGGAGAGCTACAGGACTTTCAACCCGGAATGACTATGCTAGCTGTAAAAGCTCAGTGCGGAGTGGTTCCAACCTGGCTAGAATGGAGCTTTAAGGGAACTGTTCGAGTCTATATTGGTGATTTGATTCATCCACCAGCGGAAGACTCAAGTAAAGAGGAACAAGTGGCTTTTACGGAGAAGGTACGTAGTAAAATCCTTGAATTAGGAGAAAAAGCAAAAGAAGGGTAGGCGATTTCATGAGAAAGAATTACTTTGCACTGGTCTTGGGAGTACTGGTCGTATTCCTGATGAACCAAGCTTTAGCAGCTCCAACGGATGTTCCGTTGAACCGTGGAATTATCGTCACTGGCACCAGTTCAATCGAAAAGGAGCCAGATCAAACGGTGATTCAATTTACCATTTTGACCACTGGCAAGAAACGAGAAGAAGTACAGGCTGAAAATAATCAAATTGCTAGCCGACTGGCTTCGGCTTTTTTTCAAGCTGGGGTCGAAAGAAAAGACTGGAAAACGATCCAATTGAACGTGGGCCCTTTGTATGACTACAATAGCAAAGGGGAGTCTAAACAAAATGGTTATCAAATGACTCACCAAATTATTGTGACTTTGCCCGGGGTGACTCAGGCGGGTAAAATTGTAAATCTACTTGTGGATAGTGGGGTCACGAATATTGACTTGATTCAATTTACTTTGAAAGATCAAAATGGAGCTTTTAAAGAAGCTTTGGTAGAAGCCACAAAAGAGGCGAGGGAAAAAGCTGAGATCATGGCTGCTGCTTCGGGTGCGAAGATCAAAGGGGTCCGTTATATTGGTACTCCGATCTATCAGTATCGTCCTTATAATGATGAGGTTTCGCCCAAA
>JAGOHU010000015.1 GCA_017995975.1 Negativicutes bacterium | reverse complement strand
GGCTATGTGTGTGGGCCTTTGCTTTTTAATGCAGGGCTTCAGAAATTACCCATTTTACTCCAGGAACAAAATGCAATTTTAGGGGTGACCAATCGGCTGGTTCAGCGCTTTGCCGGGCGGATTGCTCTGGGGGCTGGTGAGGCAGTAAGTGGGATATCTGGTGATATGAGACGGGTCAAAGTGACTGGAAATCCAGTTCGTCCGGAATTTTTTTCGATCACTCGGGAGACCGCCCGAGCCAAGATGGGCTTGAAGGCTGATGAAAAGTTAATTGTTTTAGCTGGAGGAAGCCGAGGGGCTCGTTCGTTGAATCATAATTCAATCGAGCTTCACCGATTGGTGGAATCCAATCCAAACTATCGTTTGATTCATGCCACTGGCAGTAGCCAATGGGAAGATATGAAGCAGATTTTTTCTGACTTGGGACTCCCTTTGGAGAGCCTTAATCGAAAAACAATTCCTTATTTAGAAAATATGCCAGAAGTACTGCGGGGAGCTGACTTTATTGTCTCCCGAGCTGGTGCTTTGGCTTTGGCCGAGATTGCAGTTTGTGGGGTACCTTCTCTCTTGATCCCCTATCCTCATGCAGCTGAAAATCATCAAGAGGCTAATGGGAAAGCCTTTGTACGTGCTGGTGCTGCCCAGTTGATTGTTGATCGGGAATTGACCGGCCCCAAAATGGTTGAGGCGGTGGAGAAAAGTATTTCTGACTCAAAAAAATGGCTTGCCATGCAGGCCAGTGCGTTAACCCTTGGGAAACCAGATGCAACCCAAATGATTGCTGATTTAGCAGTAGAACTGATTGAAGGAGTCGACATAGATGAATAATCAAGCGAGTATCATGAAAAGGGCCCAAAAAGTTCATTTTATTGGAATCGGTGGAGTAGGAATGAGTGCTCTGGCGATTGTTCTCCATGCTTTAGGACGGCAAGTCAGCGGGTCTGACTCGGCGAAATCTCTTTATACAGAGCAACTAGAGACCATGAATGTGCCCATTTATTATGGTCATCAAGCAGGGCAAGGCGAAGGGGCTGACGCTTTTGTAGTCTCTACAGCAATTCGGTCGGACAATCCGGAGCTGGTGTGGGCCAAAGAAAATAATATCCCGATTTTGCATCGTTCTGATGTGATGGCTTATATTTGTAATTCTCGTCGGGGCATTGCGATTGCCGGGGCTCACGGGAAAACTACGACCACTGGAATGATCGGTAAGATTTTTCAAGAAAACCAGATGGAACCTACCATTTTGATCGGGGCCGCAGTGCCGGCTTTGGGAGGCAATGCCTTTTTTGGCCGGGGTGTTCATGCGATTACCGAAGCTGATGAAAGTGATGGGTCTTTCTTGAAGCTTCATCCGGCGATTGCTTTGATTACCAATATTGAAGACGATCATCTAGATCATTATGGTTCTTTGGAAAAATTAGTTGAGTCCTTTGTGGAATTTGTCCAAGGAGTCCAGCCCGGAGGCTGGGCAGTCCTTTGTAGTGATTGTGAAGAAACGTTGAAATTGGCTGGGGCAGTTCCGGCCAATCGAGCGATTCGTTATGGCTTTTTGCCAACCGATCAAGCTCGAGCTGAAAATGTGACTTTTAACAGCACTGGTTCCCAATTTACGTTAGTTTGGCAGGAAAAAGTATTAGGCGAAATTGCCTTGCCGATTCCAGGACGCCATAATGTGTTAAATGCCTTGGCGGCAGCTACGGTTGCTTTGATCGAAGGAATTCCTTATCCCGGGATTGCGAAAGCCCTAGTCACTTTTCATGGGGCTCATCGTCGTTTCCAACGGCACGGTGAAGTGGCAGGAGTGCAAGTGATTGATGACTATGCTCATCACCCAACGGAACTGCGAGCTACTTTGTCGGCGGCACGACAAATTCATCCAACCGGTAGAATTATCGGCGTTTTCCAGCCTCATCGCTACTCACGAACGAAGCAACTTGGGGAAGAATTTGGACAAGCTTTTGCAGACCTAGATGTACTGGTTCTTACAGATATTTATGGGGCTGGTGAGGAACCGATCGAAGGAATTGATGGTTCTTATTTGGAGAAGAAAGTAGCTAGGACTGGGAAAGAAGTGATTTATATTCCTCAGTGGCAGGACGTGCCAGAGAAAATTGAGCCTTTCCTCCAAGAAGGAGACTTGGTTCTGACTTTAGGAGCTGGATCGATCAATCAGGTAGCACCGAAGATCTTGGAAGAATTACAAAAGCGGAATAAAAAGGTGGAATAACCATGAAAGATAAGAAGATAGCTGTATTGATGGGAGGCCCTTCATCGGAGCGTGAAGTCTCGCTCCGAACAGGCAAAGGGATCGCCAACGCATTGCGGGATCAGGGCTATTTGGTGGCAGAAATTGATTTTTCGCCTCGTATTTTTACCCAGCAACTTCAAGAAGTGGAACCAGATGTGGTCTTTATTGCTCTCCATGGGAAATTTGGTGAAGACGGGGCTGTTCAAGGTTTTTTAGATATTTGCGGAATTCCTTACACCGGTTCTGGGGTGAAGACCAGTAGTGTAGCTATGGATAAGTATCTGAGCAAAGAGCTTTTTGAGGCTTTTCATATTCCTACTCCTCGAGCTGGCTTGCTCCAGTCGGTTGACTCTTTGGCGAGTAATCGAGAAAAAGTCGAGTTGATTGGCTATCCAGTGATTGTAAAGCCCGTTTCGGAAGGTTCCAGCATTGGAGTCTATAAAGTAACGACCCGGGAAGAACTAGAAGAAGCTTTGAAATCGGCTTTCCAGTATGGAGAGACTTTATTGGTAGAAGAATTTATTCAAGGACGAGAGCTGACAGTGGCCTTTTTGGATGGGGTCGGCGCTTTGCCAGTGATTGAAATTCGCCCTCACTCTGGTGAGTATGATTACAATTCGAAATACACGAAAGGAGCAACTGAGTATTTGGTTCCTGCTCCTTTGACCAAAGAACTGGAAGAGAAGGTATTGACGATTGCCAAGCAAGTTGCCAAGGTATTTAATTCCCGTGGGGTGGTTCGATTAGATATTATGCTGGATGATCGAGATGAGACTCCTTATGTATTAGAGTTGAATACGATCCCAGGGATGACAGAAACGAGCTTAGTCCCTCAAGCTGCTGCAGCTCAAGGGATATCTTATGGGGAGCTTTGCGAACTGATCTTGTTGAAGGCTCGCCATGATGGGTAGACAAAGTCGGAGAAATAATTCAGAAAAGAAGGTAATGCAACTTTCGGAAAAATGGAAAAAGCGACTATATTCGATTTTGATTGTTTTTTTTGTACTGGGAGCTTGTTATTTTACCTTATCTCTTTTACCGGGAGTCCAGATTGGCACTCTCCAAGTGGCTGGGACCAAACTAATGACCCGAGAAGAAGTTCTACTTGCAGCAGGACTAGATCAGACATATAATGTCTTTGCAGTAGATCGTGGACGAGTATGCTCTAGATTGGAGCAAGATGCTCGATTAGAGTTGTTGTCTGAAGGCTATGGATGGCCTCTTTCGTATCAGATTGCAGTGAGAGAACGATCTGCAAGTGCCTATGTGCCCTCGGTGGACGGCTTTGTGGTGCTAGATCGTAGCGGCAAAGTGATTGAGATTCAAAGGCGTTTTTCCCATATGGGAGCCCCTCTGATTACGGGGGTCATGTTGCCGTCCTTGTTGATTGGCGAAGATATACAAGATGAAACTATTCGTAAAGGACTAGAGTTTTTAGTTCAATTATCTGAATATGGAATTAATGATTTTTCTGAATTAAATTTAGCAAATCCAGAGAATATCCAGGGGTTTACTTTTCAAGGAGTCATTATAAACCTTGGTAGCTTAAAAGGACTTGAGGATAAAGCGGACCCAGCTTCTCAAGTGCTAAAAGAAATAACTCGATCAGGCAATCGGGTGCGCTATATTGATCTCAAATCTCGAGTGCCGGTAGTTAAATTTGAATAGGGAAATGAAATGGTGAGGCAAAATGGAAAAAAAATGGTGGAACTTTCAAAATGATCAGTGGCTCAAGATTGCGATCTCAATTTCCTGTCTAATATTGGGACTGATGCTGGCAGTCCAATTTCAAAATGTGCAGCATTATCGGGAAAATTTATCGGTTCAACGAAGTGAAGAGCTGGTAAAAAGATTGAATGAAGCTGAGAAGGCGCGAGCAGCTTTGACTCAAGAGCTAGAAGAAGCAAAGAGTGGAATTTTAGATGATGCAGCCAAAAAAGAACAAGAACGACTCAAGGCCTTAGCTGGCTTTACTGCTTTGAAAGGCTCAGGGATTCGAGTGATCTTGGATGATAGCAAACAAACTAAGAAGTCCGGTGAAAATGCGAATTTATACATTATTCATGATGAAGATTTATTGAAAGTAATTAACGAATTACGTGCTTCTGGAGCTGAGGCAATTGCGGTGAATGAGCAGAGACTTTTGGCGACTAGCGAGATTCGCTGTGTAGGCCCCACTGTTTTAGTGAATGATGTGCGTTATTCTCCTCCTTATGAAGTGACTGCAATTGGGGACCCAAAGACCATGGAAGCGGCTTTGAAACTTCGTGGTGGGGTGGCTGAAAGTCTTCAATTCTGGGGAGTCCAAATTGAGATTCAACAAGAAACTAATCTTGTGATCCCGGCTTATGAGGGTAATTTTCACTTTAAGCTGGCCAAGCCGGTAGAACAGGAGAAAAAGTCATGATGTGGAAATTATTACCCTTGATCGCACTGGCGATTGGACTTTCGCTGGGCTTTGCTTTCCCGATGAAGATTCCAGTTGAATATTCGAAATACCTTTCAGTCGCATTGCTTGCCACGTTTGACTCTGTTTTTGGGGGCATAAAGGCAAATGTGGATGAACATTTTGATGGGTTGATTTTTATTAGTGGTTTTTTTACAAATGCAATCGTTGCAATTTTCTTAGTTTGGATCGGCGAGAGGCTTGGAATTGACCTTTATATGGTGGCTTTGATCTGTTTTGGATTACGTATTTTCCAAAATATTGCTTTCCTTCGAAGATATTTATTAAAAAAATAATCAAAAAAGAGGGATTTGGAATTTATGTGTTGAATTAGAAGGAGATAAAATCTTTTTATTTGAAATTATTGTAAAAGTTGCAAAAATTTTATATAGTTATAAGAGAATGAAACAAAACGAGTGGGGGCATGAGGATGTTTAATACCGGTATAGAAGTAGATACTACTTTGCAATCACCGGCGCGAATCAAGGTTGTGGGTGTAGGTGGCGGCGGCAGCAATGCGGTAAATCGCATGATCGCTGCAGGAGTGCAGGCAGTAGAATTTTATTCTTTGAATACAGATTGCCAGGCTTTGAACGCCTCATTGGCAGCAAATTGCCTTGTTTTAGGTTCTGAATTGACTCGAGGACTTGGTGCAGGCGCCAATCCTGAGATTGGTGAAAAGGCGGCTGAAGAAAGCCGTAGAGATATTCAGAAAGCTTTGCAAGGATCTGATATGGTTTTTGTAACTGCTGGAATGGGCGGGGGAACTGGAACCGGAGCTGCTCCAATTGTAGCGGAGTGCGCCAAGGAACTAGGAGCTTTAACGATCGGAGTGGTCACAAAGCCATTTTCTTTCGAAGGTCGTCGCCGTATGATCCAAGCAGAGCAAGGGATTGCAAGATTGCAAGGAAAAGTGGATGCGTTAATCACGATCCCAAATGATCGATTGCTTCAAGTAATTGATAAACGAACTCCTATGGTGGAGGCATTTCGCATTGCGGACGATGTACTTCGTCAAGGAATTCAGGGGATTTCTGATTTAATTAAGCTACCTGCTTTGATTAATTTGGACTTTGCGGATGTTCGTACGATCATGCAAAGCCGAGGAACCGCATTGATGGGTATTGGTTACGCCAGTGGGGATGATCAGCGTGGGGCTGCTGTGGCAGCTGCTGAGGCGGCGATCCAAAGTCCCCTTCTAGAGACTTCCATTGATGGAGCTAAAGGGGTCTTGATCAATGTGATTGGTGGACCTAATTTAACTTTGTTTGATGTGAATGAAGCTGCTGGGATTATTCATAATGCAGCAGATCCAGAAGCCAATATTATCTTTGGTGCAATGATTGATGAAAATTTAGGTGAAGATGTGCGAGTTGTGGTGATTGCAACTGGTTTCGATACAACCGATGAAGTTGATTATGGTACTATGGGGGCGACGAGTCGTCCAAGTCCTGGAATGCCACGGTCCAGTCAGCCGATGGGCTCTTCGAGTCAGTCTGCACCGACTCCGTCGGTCTATACAGGTACAGTTCCTTCCATTTTTGGCGATTCAGAACCGAAAGTGTTGCGCCAAGAATCGGCAAGTCCAAAAGGTAAGGTCGCTTTTGATGATGTTGACTTAGTTGATATCCCAGAGTTTATGCGATCTGATAAAAAGTAATTTGATAACTTGAAAAGAAGCACTTTGGTGCTTCTTTTTTTTGAAAGAGGAAGTAGAGCAAGATGAGCCGATTACGAATTTGTTTTTTAGGGTCTGGAGAAAAGCCGGAAGTGATCCAAGAATTGCTGGAAGGTTATAGTTCTTTTTACCGATTGGTGAAGGGAGAGTATGTTTTTGCCAATAGTGGTGAAATGGAAGATGATTTTCATCGCAATTTACGGGGGAGCTGGGAAGAAGAGGAAGAGGAGAAGATCAAGAATCATGGGAGTGTTTTTATTGTTGAGTCTTTGCCTTATTCACCAGAGGATGGGATCGCTAGGTCTTTAGAAGGATTGCGACTGATCCGCTCTTTACTGATCAATGGGGTTCTGGCGGCTAAGGTGGAAGGATCGAAGAGTACTTTTTCGGGCAAAGTCTGGTCTGAATTGGCTCAAGAAGCAGATGATGCGGAGGAGCATGGAGATCGGGAGAGGCTGAGCAAATTGCTTGCTTTTGCTTTGGTTCGCCGAGGGGTGGCAGGGGATTACTACTACGAAACTTTGGGTTATCATTTCTTGGGCTTGCCAGAAATTTATATTCCTCTTGCTTCCATTGAAGCAAGTGAAGTATTTGAATTAACCGAGCAGGTGACAGAAGATATCCTCACCTTTGGAATTGAGCATATTTTAGAAGAATATCGAGCTGAGTGGGAAGAGGATCTTACTTTTTCTGAGAGTGAAGTAGAATATAATCCTTATGGGGTCATTTACTTAACCGAATAAATTTTCAACAACATATTGAGTATTTTCTTAAAATTAGATACAATATGTAGTATGAATGAAATGAGGTGAGAATCAATGCAGTGTCCATTTTGTAAATATCATGACTCGAAAGTAGTGGATTCTCGAAGTGCTGATGAAGGGACTACGATCCGGAGACGAAGAGAATGTATTTCTTGTCAAAAGCGTTTTACGACTTATGAGACGTTGGAGTTGACTCCTTTAATTGTGTTGAAAAAGAATGGGGAACGAGAACGGTTTGAACGGCAGAAATTATTAGGAGGAATTTTGCGTTCTTGTGAAAAACGTTCGATTCCTTTGGAGAAAATAGAGAAATTAGTGACCGATGTGGAAAAAGAATTGCGAGATTTGTCTACTGGAGAAGTGCCGAGTACTGAAATTGGCGAATTGGTGATGACCAAGCTTCAGGAGCTAGATCAAGTGGCCTACGTTCGCTTTGCGTCGGTATATCGTCAATTTGCAGATGTAAGCAGCTTTTTAGAGGCTCTTCATACGATCGCGATCCCTATGTCGAAAAGACAAAACGGAAAGGAATAAGGTGGCTAGTAAGATGATTAATAAGATAGTAAAACGAGATGGCCGAGAGGTTAGCTTTGACATTAAGAAAATTACAGACGCAATTTCTAAAGCTGCGGTAGCCGAGGGAGAAATTGATAGTCGTTTGCCTTTGGAGATTACGGTAGAAGTGATTAATCATCTGGAAGCAAAATTCCCTACTGGGGTTTTGACGGTGGAAGATATCCAAGATATGGTGGAGCAAGTTCTCATTGAAAAAGGTCATACGAGAGTAGCGAAGGCTTATATTATTTATCGAAATGATCGAACCCGAATCCGAGAAGCTCGATCGGACTTGATGGATGCAGTGGCAGAAATCCTGGTAGAAACAAGCAAAGAAAATGCGAATGTATCGAATTCGCCTTCGGCCAAGATGCTTCAAATTGCCAGTGCAGCCAGTAAGGCTTATTATTTGGATCGGGTCATTCCGAGCGAGATGGCGAAAAGTCATAGCCGGGGGGATTTTCATATCCATGATTTAGATTTTTATGGTAAGACTTTGACTTGTGTGCAAATTCCTTTAGGCAAGCTTTTGAAGAGTGGCTTTAACAATGGTCATGGCTTTATTCGCTCCCCAAAAAGACCTGGGTCTGCTGCGGCGTTGGCGGCGATTATTTTACAAAGTTCCCAAAATGATATGCATGGGGGTCAGTCTTTCGCTTATTTTGATCGGGATATGGCTCCTTATGTAAATGATGCCAGTGAAGAGGAAACTTTTCAGGCGATGGAAGCTTTGATCTATAATTTAAACAGTATGCATTCGCGGGCTGGTGCTCAGGTGCCTTTTTCTAGCTTGAATTTGGGAGTAGAGACCGACGAAAATGCCCGAAAGATTACTCGAAATGTGTTGCTCGCTTATGAAAAAGGGTTGGGCCATGGAGAGAATCCGATTTTCCCCAATATTATTTTTCGAGTGAAAGAAGGCATAAATCTCAATCCGGAAGACCCGAATTATGATTTATTCCAATTGGCTTTGCGGGTGGCTGCGAAACGATTGAATCCGACTTTTAGCTTTATGGATAGCACCTTTAATTCTCCTTTTGGCACTGAAGTAGGTTATATGGGTTGCCGTACTCGAGTGATGAGCAATTGCTGTGGCCCCGAAGAGACGGACGGTCGAGGCAATCTGAGCTTTACCACCATTAATTTACCTCGCTTGGCTATTCGGGCGAAGGGGGACTTGGATCAATTCTTTAAAAATGTAGATGAGATGGTAGAGCTAACTATTCAGCAATTGCTGCACCGATACAAAGTGCAAGCCAATTTGCGAGTGAAGGATATGCCTTTCTTGATGGGCCAGAAGCTTTATCTGGATTCGGACCATTTGAAAATGGAAGATAAGATTGAAACGGCGATCAAGCATGGTAGCTTGTCGCTTGGCTTTATTGGGTTGGCTGAGACTCTGGCCGCTTTGACTGGGAAGCATCATGGGGAAAGCGTAGAGAGCAATGAGCTGGGTCATCGAATTGTGGGGTACTTACGTCAGCTTATGGATGAGGCTGTAGAAAAATATAATTTGAATTTCAGCTTGCTGGCCACTCCTGCCGAAGGGTTGTCTGGCCGATTTGTCCGAATGGATCAGAAGGAATTTGGGATCATTCCTGGGGTAACCGATAAAGAGTATTACACCAATTCACTTCATGTGCCGGTAGGTCATCCGATCAGTATGTTTGAAAAGATGAAAATTGAGGGAGCCTACCATAAGTACGCTAATGCGGGTCATATCGCTTATATTGAATTTAGTTCGTCGCCGATTCACAATTTGTCGGCTGTAGAAAGCTTGATTCGCTATATGAAAGAGTGTGATATTGGCTATGCAGGAATTAATTTTCCGATTGATTTTTGCAATGGCTGTGGTTATTTTGGCGTGATTGATGGAGACTCTTGTCCCAATTGCAAGACCAGTGTAGATAAACGGGTGAAACGACCGACCATAGAGAAACAGTAAAAGAGGTGGGAGCAATGAATATCCGTGTGGCTGGATTTGAAAAAGAAAGTGTGGTCGACGGACCGGGGATACGCTATGTGATCTTTACTCAGGGCTGTCCTCATGGCTGCCCAGGCTGTCACAATCCAGCTACTCATGATTTTCTTGGTGGAATCCTGATGGATACTGGGGAAATTTTGCAGGATATTAAAAAACATTCCTATCTTTCGGGGGTGACTTTTTCTGGTGGTGATCCTTTTATCCAGCCTGAGCCGGTTTTGGAAATTGCCACAGTGGTGAAGGGGCACGGCTTGAGTGTGGTCTTGTATAGTGGGTTTACCTATGAGGAGCTTTTGGTGCTTGGGGAGAAAAATTCCGCGATTAGCCAATTGCTTCAAGTGGGAGACTTGCTAGTAGACGGGAAGTTTCGACTGGAAGAGAAGGATCTGTCTTTGGCTTTTCGAGGTTCTTTGAATCAACGATTGGTTGATCTACAAAGAAGTCGGATCGAAGAAAAAACGATATTATGGCAGATGGAGAGCGAGAAGGCTCTTCACTGGCTCAATAAGAAATAGATAAAATCCGGCAGGGCTTTACCCTTGCCGGATTTCTGTGCCGATAAGGAGAGGTGAAATGAAAAGAAAAAATGGAACTTTGAAAGAAATAAATCTTCTTGAATTGGAAGATGGGGTTACTTTAAAAAATTGGAGCGAGAAAATTTCGATTGCTTTGGTGTACCCGAATACCTACCAAGTAGGGATGTCTAATTTAGGGATTCATATTTTATATCGAGAAATGAATCAACTAGAAAATGTAGTGTGTGAGAGAGTCTTTTGGCCCGATGAGGAAAGTAAAAAAGTGAGAAGTATTGAAAGCCAAAGGGAGCTAAAAGATTTTGATGTGGTTGCTTTTGCTCTTTCTTTTGAGATGGATGGGTTTCATTTACTTGATATCTTGAGCCGATCTGGAATTGAGGTACTGGCTGAGAACCGGGGCGAAGAGGATCCTTTGATCTTGATGGGAGGCCCTTGTCCGACTTTTAATCCAGAGGCTTGGGCGAATTTTGTGGATGGGATGATCATTGGGGAAGGGGAAGAAATCCTCCCAGAAGTGACCAAGCTTTGGGGCTTTCTTGGCGGAATGGTAAAGGATGAAAAACTGAAAAAAATGCTTTCCATCGAAGGGCTCTATTTACCCAAATTCTACCAGTCCTCTTACGACGAGCTGGGTCGATTTACCGGAATGACTGGGCTGGATGGCTTGGCTCCGAGAAAGATCGAAAAGCGTATGGTTGATCTGGCTAAGTATTCGGGCTGTACGGAGATTATTAGCCCAGCTACGGAATTTGGTCATATGTTTTTGATTGAAGTGGCCCGTGGGTGTGGCCGTCATTGCCGCTTTTGCATGGCTGGCTATGCGTTTCGCAATCCTCGAGTCCGGCCGGTGAGTGAGATATTGGCTGCCATTGAAGAGGGGAAAAGTCGCGGGGCCAAACAAATCGGTCTGGTCGGTGCGGCAGTGAGTGATCATCCTCAAATTGATGAATTGGTAGCGGCAGTTGATGCGGCGGGGCTTGACCTTTCGGTGGCTTCTTTGCGGGCTGATAATGTGAGCCAAGCATTGCTCGAAAAATTAGTAAAGAGCGGACAGAGGACTGTGACTTTTGCACCTGAGACTGGTAGTGAAAGATTGCGGAAGGTAATTAATAAAGGCCTGAATGAAGAAGAACTTTTGAAAGCTTGCCAAATGGCGATCCAAACTGGGATGAAGCACATTCGTCTTTATGCGATGCTTGGTTTGCCGACCGAGACTCAGGAGGATGTGGCAGAGCTTGTAAATCTAGCTCGGAAAATCCGCAAGCTCATGAAGGAAAATCATCATGCAGGTAAAGTGATTTTAAGTGTAAATCCTTTCATTCCTAAGCCTTTTACTCCTTTTGAAAAGATGCCTTTATTTGATGAAAAAGAAATTGAGAAGAAGATTCACTTTTTGCGAAAAGAATTGCCTTTGAAAGAAGGCTATGAAATTAAAGCTGAGTCCTTGCGTGAAGCTTGGGTACAGGGGATTTTAGCTCGAGCCGATCGATCCATTTCGGAAGTGATCTTGCAATGCGGCGAGCGAGGCTATAAAGCTTTTTCTCAGACCTTTCGTAAGGCGGGCTTTGAAAAAGAGCGTTATGAATATCAGAATTTAGATTTGTGGCAAGAGATGCCTTGGCAGGTGGTTGACCTAGGAATTCGGGAGAATTATTTTGAAGAAGAATTGGTGAAGGCTGAGAAAGAACTGGAAACATTGGCTTGCTTTGAAGGCTGTCGGCGCTGTGGAGTATGCTCAGAATAGGATGTGGCTAGAATGCTGAAATGGCATAAAGATGAAAATGGGCTTGAGTGGGGTGAATTTCCTGAGCTTACGGAGCTTGGGATCATTCACGGCTTTTCGACTCGCTTTGGTGGAGTCGGAGAAGGGACTTATGAAAGCCTGAATTTAGGACTCTTAGCTGACTCGCATTATCCAGATCGGACTTTGGAAAATCGGCGACGACTTTTTAAGGCTCTTGGGCTTTCGATGGATCATCTGGCTAGCTTTCGCCAAGTCCATAGTGATCGAGTGGAAGCGGTTGATCGCCCCGGTATTTGCGATGCCGGTGCGGATGGGACGGTGACAAATTCGAAGGGTGTAGTGTTGTTGGCCTTGGCTGCTGATTGTGTCCCGGTCTTGATTGTCGACTCTGGCACCAAGGCTTTCGGGGTCATTCACTCAGGCTGGCGAGGTACGGCTGAGAAAATCGTGGTAAAAGCCATTCAGAAATTAACCCAGTCCTATGGAAGCAAGCCGGAAGATATCTGGGTCGGTATTGGCCCATCCATCGGCGGGTGTTGTTATGAGGTAAGCTCGGAAGTTTATGATCAAACTTGGGCTACCACAGGGAGTGGGAAAAAAAGTAGTGAGTCAAATCCTCATTTGGATTTGTGGGCTGTGATTCAAACCCAAGTGATGGAGCATGGAGTCAGACCAGACCAGGTTTTCTTAGCTGGAAATTGCACCTGCTGTGAGTCGGAGCGCTTTTTTTCTCATCGAGCTGGTGCTGGAGGTCGGTGTGGGTTGGTTGCAGGGAAAAAATAATGAGTACGAAAAGATTGGGAATGGCTGGATTTCGACTCGAAACGTAAGCTGAATGGATAGTGGGTTAATTGAAGCTTTCGGCAAAGGTGCTAAATAGGCAAAGCTTCAACAATCTCGTGTACCAACTGACAACTTAGCTTGGCTATAGGGAATTGTCTTTTGAAATATCTGGTGGCTTTTGTGCCAAGATACCTGTGGCTATTTTTTTCTTTTTTCAGTTGTATCTTTTAAGATTTGTTTGTTTGTGATTCAAGTTTTTTCAGAGAGAGTAGAAAATCTTGAGTAATTTTGTGGATGAGTTGAAAGAAAAAAGGGTTTTAATTTTGATCATCAACACTAAAAATTTGAATATTGTTAATTTTTTAGGTACAATAGACAGGCAAGGGAGGCATGATTGATGGAAATCCTTGAAAACTTCCGAAAAATAGAAGATGAAATTCGCTCGAAAACCGCAGAAGAAGTAGTCTTGGTGGGGGTTAGCAAGTTTCAATCCATTGAAAAAATGCAGTCCGCTTGGGATGCAGGGCTTCGCCATTTTGGTGAAAACCGAGTCCAAGAAGGTCTTAAAAAGAAAAATAGTCTTCCCCAAAATGCAACTTGGCATTTGATTGGTCATTTGCAAAAGAATAAAGCTCGTCAGGCGGTACAGGTTTTTGACTGGATTCATTCGGTAGATTCTTATGAATTAGCAAAGATATTGGATCAAGAGGCGGAAAAGCAAGGGAAGAAACCCAAAATATTGATCCAAGTGAATGTGGCTCAAGAGCCTCAGAAATATGGAGTGACCGAAGAAGAACTTTTTGATGTGGCTAAGCAAATCAGTGAGCTTTCTCATTTGGAATTCGTTGGAATCATGGTAATGGCTCCTTTGGAAGAAGAACTTGAAAAAGTAAGACCGATTTTTAAAAGAGGAAGAGAACTTTTCTTGGAACTTCAAGAAGTACAGAAATCCTCACCAATTGCGTTTTTATCAATGGGTATGAGCAATGACTATCCAATTGCCATTGAAGAAGGCGCTAATGTAATACGCGTGGGTAGAGTATTATTTGAAAACCTTCAGTAAGTGGAAAAAAGGAGAATTTGGGTATGAAAATTATGAGTAGAGTGCTAGACAGTCTGGGGCTTTTCGAAGAAGAAGAACTGGGAGAACTGGAAGGGGCGCAAAATTCTAAAAAAAATAAAGAAGATCGAGGACGACGTGGTAATTCGAAGAATGGAGCTTCCGTTCCGGAGCGTTCTTTGGAGCCGGTTCGTTTAGTCTCGTCCCGTCGTAGCCGATTGGAAAGAGACAAACGCTTACGACCAGCCTCGCAAGAAGTTGACGAGCCAAGGCAGAGGTCTACTTCCTATGCGCCTGCTCAAGCCCAAGTGTTGCTTGCGGCACCCAAAAATTTTGAAAGTGCTCAAGAAATCGCAGACTATATGCGTGAAGGTCAGCCGGTTTTGATGAATTTTGAAGGAACTGATTATGATATTGCTCGTCGTATCGTTGATTTTATCAGCGGTGTTGCCTATGCAATGGGGGGGAATATCAAAAAAGTGGGTCAAGGGGTATTTCTTTGTGCACCTCATGAAGTGGAAGTGACTTATGATGTGCGTAGCAAATTTAAAGGTCCCGATTCTTCTGCCTGGGATGAGGAAGATTTCGAAAGATATGTTAAAGGGTAGGGAGAAAAAGCAATGAAAGAAAAAGTAGCGCTAATCGGGGGCGGAGCCATGGCAGAAGCGATTTTGACAGGGCTCAAGCAGACCGGCAGGGTTCTTGAAAATATATGGGTATACGATACTTCGGCTGAGCGATTGGTCGAGCTTGAAAAGAAGCTGGGGATTACCCCGGCTTCTACTGCTAAAGAGGCAATGAAAAAGGCAAAGATCGTGATTTTGGCAGTAAAGCCTCAGGTATTGCCTTCCGTATTACCAGAGGTTTCGGCTAGTATCGATTCAGACACAGTGGTTGCTTCCATTGCGGCTGGTATTGATTTGGCGGCTCTGGAAAAAGGATTGGCTGGGAAAAAAGTGATCCGAGTCATGCCCAATACTCCTTTGATGATCGGTCAAGGGATGAGCGGTCTTTGTACCGGGACTTTGGCTACTTCAGAAGATTTGGCGAAAGTGGAAGAAATTTTCGCTGCGTCGGGTAAAACCTTGATTGTGAAAGAAGCTCAATTTGACGCTTTGTCAGGGATTTCTGGTTGTGGTCCAGCGTTTGTGTACCTATTTATTGAATCTTTAATGGATGCAGGAGTCCTAAACGGACTAACCCGTAAAGATTCGTTGCTTTTGGCGGCTCAGACGATGCAAGGAGCTGCTCGGATGGTACTAGAGACTGGTATGGAGCCAGCTGCACTGCGAGGTCAGGTGACTTCCCCTGGTGGTACGACGATCGCCGGGATTCATACCCTTGAAAAAGCGGCAGTCCGTGGGGCGATCATGGATGCAGTAGGGGCTACAATTAAACGATCTGAGGAGCTTGGAAAAAATGGCTGATCGAGAGCAAAGAGATAAGATACTTCGCTTCTATCGTGGAAGCGGTGAAGATGACTTGGCGACCCGTTTGTTGGACTGGGCAGATCAAGCGCAGAAGCAACGGCGTTGCAAAGTAGGATTTTTTTTAGACCCAAGAGGGCAAGAAATTGCTGAGATAGTGGGGAATTTGTATCCTGACTTGGCGGTTCTTTTGGACGGAGGCTACCAAGGAGCGGAACGACAGAAGATTTGCTTTAAACATGAAGAATTTTACGGAGAGCCAGACTTTGAAATGGAAGCTTTGGTGATTCGCTGGGATAGTCGTTATGAAAGACTGGGCCATCGAGATGTACTGGGAGCCCTTTTGGGACAAGGACTGGAGCGGGAGCTTTTTGGTGATGTGATCATGAAAGGCGATACGGCCCAAATCATTGGATCGAAACGAGCAATCGACTATATTCGGGATAATATGACCCAAGCCGGATCTGCGGCTGTGACGATTGAGCCTTTAGTGCTTGACGAAATTGAGCCACGAGAAGAGCGAGTCAAAGAGATTCGAGCTACGGTAGCTTCTTTGCGATTGGACTCGATTGCGGCGGCTGGTTTTAGTACTTCTCGTAGCAAGATGGCCAGTGACATCGAGTCGGAAAGACTAAAACTCAATTGGCAAGAAGTGAAATCACCATCTCGTATGGTAAAAGAAGGGGATATTATCTCCTGCCGAGGTAAAGGACGAGTGGAAGTAACTGAAATTGGTAAAGAGACCAAAAAAGGCCGGATCGGCGTATTTTTAAAAAGGTACATGGGCTGATGGGCTGGTATCAAGTCCGCAAAGAAGGAATTTCACTGAGTTTACGAATTCAACCTCGATCGAGCCGAAATAAAATTGCTGGTCTTTTGGGAGAAGAACTCAAGATTGCCCTGACTGCACCACCAGTAGATGGCGAAGCAAATGAGGCTTGCCTGAAATTTTTAAGTAAATTTTTTGGCAAGCCTTTGAAATATATTCATTTGGAAAGCGGTCATACCGGACGAAGTAAGAGGGTTTTTATTGAAGGATTGAGTGAAGGCGAGTTGCTTGGATTGGTTGAAGTTTGAATAATCAATCCAAGCAGGGTGAAATCTTTGATGGTAGATAATATTGTGACAACAAATAAAGAATCGTATAGGAAAAATCCTATACGATTCTTTATTTTACGGTGCATGTTTGATAAAAAAAGGGGTTTGAATTTTTTATGTACAGTTTTACAGCATACAGCTTTAAGATAATTTAATTAAAAATAAATTTGAT
>JAGOHU010000133.1 GCA_017995975.1 Negativicutes bacterium | reverse complement strand
TACCCTCCTTTTGATTAATTTGCGCAGTTAGCAGACCGCGAATTTATTTTAAACCAAAAGGAGGGATATTTCTTAATTACGCTATAAGCTTTGACCCCCGGCACAGCCAGGGGTTTTATGTAGACAAAAAAAGAGTGAGCATTGTAAATGCTCACTCTTGACCAAAGGCAAGTTCGTGAAAAACGATCTGCTTTAGGCCTGTCTTTTCCTTGCAATATAAAATTTATAGGCATCAAATTCTCTTTTATCAATAATACGAAACAGCTCTAAACTAGTCGTTATAGGCTTTTTCTGAACAGTGGGTGGTGCAGAAAATCTATTATTTGCGTGACCATATCGTAGCCCCTGAAGCATGTAGTATTCCCGCTCGCGGCGAATTTGTTGGATCACTACCGTCCATTTATAAATTGGCAGGTAGTGATTTAACACTGAGCCGAAGGGAAGTACTACAAGAAAACCGAATCGTTTTCTGCAACCCAAAGTAGGTACAGATATGCACAAAATTAATAAGCCAAGTATGCTACTAATTCAACATTATAAAAAGTCATAGGCCCTTATGTCTACAGCCTAGAGTGAGCATTGTAAATGCTCACTCTTTTTCTATGAAGTCCCATCCCAGACTTCTAATGATCTATCTATTGTGGGTCATATATAGGGTGCTATTCTTTATAACTATGGTGATTTGTTCGGAAAACGAGTAGAGATATTGATGATTATTTTTTGGCTGATCTTCCTCGAATTAGAGCCACTACTCCGCTTAGTACAAGAAAGAAAGCAATAAAAGTGCGGATTGTGAAGGGTTCGTTGAGGATTAGCCAGCCGAAGAACATGGCTGTCACCGGGGTGACGAGGGCTGTGGTAGAGGCGATGACTGGAGAGACTCGAGTCACGACCCATTGGTAGCTGGTAAAGCCGATGATCGAGCCTAGGCAGACCAGATAGGCGACGCCTAGCCACGACTCGGCACTAACCGCCGAGGGGGTAAATTTCCACCAGTCCCCTGTGATGATCCCAAGGAAGCCCCCACCGATCCCACCGATCAAATTCTGCCAGCCTACAGTCTGCCAGATTGACTTGGGCATAGTCATCATGCTACTTCCGTAAGTGGCGATGGTCCAGGCGAAAGAGGCAAGCATACAGACCAGAAGCCAGATGAGATTGACTCCCCCTGTTTCGGGCTTGCCGACCAGTACAAAAACGCCAATCATACTGACGAAAAGACCAATCATCAGAACTTTGGTTGGCTTTTTTCCTCGAAAATACCAATCGAGCAACACCATCCAGACAACACCAGTGGCACCGATCAAAGTGGCCAAGCTAGAAGGGATGTATTGAAGGGCGATCGCATAGGCTCCGTTTCCAATGGTAAAAAGGCCGACCCCGGTCAGGATCAGGCCTTTCCACTGATTTCGCTCGATTTTCCAAGCACCTTCTTTAAAGTAAGCCCACCCGAGCATCAGAGGGGCTACCAAGATAAAGCGAAGGCAGACCAGCACCATCGGCGGGATGGTCTCCACGGCCACCCGCATGGCTAAAAAAGTAGCTCCCCAAAAAATATATACTGCTAGTAATGCTGCCATAGTCTGACCGTTCATGATTTTCCCACCTTTATCTCTGTGTAAAATAAGCTTTCTTCGCCTTTATTTCTTATCTCATTGTACTATAAAAGTGTTGAAAAAGCTCTATGCAGATTGATCTCTTCCTTCTTTTCCATAGGCTAATTCTCCAAGTAGCCCCATCCCCTCGGCGACTCCCAAAGCAAAATAGATGATCTGATCTTGCAAGGTAAAGAAAGTCTTTCGGGAGAGACAACCAATGTCTAGTAAGGTTCGCTCAATGGATTTGCGTTCAATAAAACGTTTTTGAATAATCATTCTTGCTTCTGAATAAGCAAAAAAGCTACAAGCTTCCTGGTATACCTGAATCCATTCTTCTGGTCTTTCTACCCAAGTCCCATCGGACAAAATGATTGTGCGAATCGGCTCCAATCTTTTGAGAGCTCGCTGAGCTGTCGGATCGCTGAGCCTGGTAGAGCGTGGCATCCCATCGCTTCCATATTTTTCTCGTTCCTGCTCCAAGCGGGCTTCAAAGATAGCCTTTTCAATCTCTCGAATTCGAGAGAAATAATTCTTAATTTTTTTTACTGCTTCCCGAGTATTGGTCAATTACATCACTCCTTATTATAATCAAGGAAAAAAGAACCCTCCAAACCAGCTCGGAGGGGACAGAGGATAATGTGTAATTTTTCAGGCTATGCGATGAGCCCCCAACCGGAAGTCTCGTAAAGTTTTTTCAGTCGATAGCGACTTGGTGAAGCTTTCACCCCACGTTCGCAAGCGAGTAATCCTTGGTCTTCAAGCTCACCTCGGGCAGCCAGAAAGGTCTTTTCGGTGGCTCCCATCAGTCGAGCCAAGCTGGCTCCTTCAATCGCAATCTCCCAGACTCCTCCTTGTCGATCCGCTAGACTCGTCAGGCGGCACCACAAAGCTTGAGCACTCCGAGAAAGCCGCCAAGGGTTCTTGAGAAGTAGCCCTTCAAAAGCCCGCATTTGATCTCCATAATTCATCGAACGTTGTGTTGTTTCCATAGATATTTCCATTTTATTTCCTCCTTGTATTAAACTATAGTTTACTGCGAAGGCAAAAAAATGAGTCCACCGAGCAATTATTCATCTTTTTCGACCACAAATTTAAGTACACTTTTTAAATTTGCTCTGAATTGGAGTGTTCTCCAGGCTCTTGACTCAACTGCAGTTTATCACTTTTTATTCATTTCGTCAAGTTATTCCAAAGAATAATGCTCTCCAATAAATCCCTATTTTACTGGGATTATAAGGCTTTTTATCTTTTTAAAAAATTCATCGAATTTAAATAATTTTTAGGCAGGATTTTAAAATAGAGACAGTTCTTTCGCTCAGCTTTCCTTCTGACTTGGCTACTCATTGAATTCAGAATTTTTCTTGGCTTTTCTAGCTTTCTTCAAGGATCGTGATGATATTTTCTCTGGGGTGGAGAATCTTTGGCCTTGTGAGAGAATCACTTTTTTCATATGGTTTTTCAGAAGCAACCGAACTGATCCATTTATCCTATCAAGTTAGCTCGATAGTCGATTGATTCTTTTTAATAAAAGGTCAGTTCTGGGGCTTCGCTGAGAGTTTCTAGCTACTATAAGTTGTAACGCTCTAAATCGACTAACTCTCCCTTCGGAATTTGTGAAAAATCCGCTAGATAAAGCGAATCTCTTGGAGTCTATTGGCCCTTAAGGACTCGACATATCTGAGTAGTAGATGATAAGATTCGGCAATTTGAATTGCTTTCTCTTGGTTCTTGTACATATTCCTCGATTGAAAAAATCTGCTTGATTTTTGGCATCCCTGGTTAGAGAGAGGCCAAAAGCATATTGGCCAATCCAAGAACTAGCAATAAAATCTACTTTTCTTTTTTATCAAATTTAATCAGCTAATTAATTTGGCTACTATATTAAAGGAATTTGGCTGGTTCGCTCGAATTTAACTGATATAAGTCCCCTATTTTGAGACCAGGCCAAATTCTTTTAAAGGAGCTATCATGATGAAATTTTTATCTACTCTTTTCCTTGCCTTACTCTTCACAGTCACTGGGTATGGAGCCAGTCTCCACGATATCGGTCTGACGAAAGACCCCAATTCGTTGCCCCGATGGAATTTTTCTGAAGTTGATGGTTATTATAAATTCCACGTCACCTCTCCTTCGGTTGATGGGATTCTACTCTTTCGCCCTCTGGATGATCAGACCGAAAAAATGAAAACTCTCCGTGGCTTTGCCGAAAAAGACTTTAAGGAAATTACTGAAAAAAGTCCTTTCTCCACCATTATCAAGAAAGAAGAAATTGAGCTCAATGGAAAGCCGATGATGATTTACTACACCACCATGAGTCAAAATGAAAATGAGCCAAAGATAAATACAGTTCATTACTATTTTTATCATAACAATCAGGTCGGCTATCTTTTTTTAGCAGGCAACCACTACACGTTTGAGGAAATAAATGAGGTCGGAAAATCTTTTCATCGGGCCTTGAAGTACTCGGAAGTTCTTTCGATGGACCTACTTGAATTGGTCAACCAAGAGACTGCCACCAGTCATACCGATTCGGCTAGCGGTTTTACTTTCCCATTGCCCCAAGGCTGGAAAATTTCCCAGTCCAACTCGAGTGGCTTTCTCGCTCTTTCCACCAAGTATCCCTCCGCCCGGATTCACTTTAGCTCTCAGCCATTTATTGGAGAGAGCTTCCATCAAATGCCCTCCCAAAACTGGGAAAAATTCTCTTATTTTATTCAGCAGCGAGGCAATGGCAGTAATGCCCGTATGGTTGAAGTGGCTGGACGTGGTGCCGCTTATATAACGGATTTCTCAAATGGCTCAATGGTTCTTCTCACCTTTTGGGACCAAGAGCCTTACTCTTTCTCTTTGATCCTTACAGGCTCTCCACAAGAGATCAAAGCAGCCAAAGAAGATTATGATCAACTTCTCCTTCATATCAAGAAAAATTAAATTAGCCATAAAAAAAGCAGTAGATTTAAAATCTACTGCTTTTTTGAATCCTCCGAAGGAACTATTCCATTTTCTCTACTTCGGCTCGGTTTTCTAATACAATCTGTCCTTCAAAAATATAAGCATTTTTGATTTTCAAAACTTTTTGGAAATAAGTCAAAGGCACATACATATGGCCCGATCGAATTTCAGGAGCACTTTTAAGAGTCATCGGAGCCATACGGCCAAAGATATAGCGATTTTCGCCAGCTTTTAGGGAAGAGATTCCCGCATTTAAAAAGAGTCGATCTTCTCTTGAATCCCATACCAGTGTGTAATCCAATCCATCTAATGTCGCACGAGCAGGCACCATTACATCTCCATTGGCTTTTTGATAGGCTTTCCCAACTATTTTTTGTCCATTAACTATGATTGACATTTTCGACATATCCATTCCTGATTTTGGTTCATCCATAGCACCACTCGGACGCTTGGTAGATTCTGGCGGCATGTTGAGAATTGGAGCCACAGCTTTTTCAAACATCACAATAATTCGAGTTGGAGTGGTTTGAGGTGGTAGGCTACGAGTGGTCATTCCATAGGTGACGATCAAATTACGATCTGCTAGGCTACCCGAATAAGCTTTCCCATCTTGAAGAATGACTTCGGTAGTAGAGCCTACATTAATTTTCAAATTG
>JAGOHU010000132.1 GCA_017995975.1 Negativicutes bacterium | reverse complement strand
GAGATGCACCGATTAGCGGAATACGGGATTGCTGCTCATTGGCGTTACAAAGAAGGAGCAAATTCGGGAGCAAAAACCTTTGATGAGAAGCTATCTTGGATTCGTCAGTTATTGGATTGGCATCAAGATATGCGGGATACAGAAGAGTTTATGGAAACCCTTAAAGTGGATGTATTTGCGGACGAAGTTTTTGTCTTTACTCCTCAAGGTGATGTGATCGAATTGCCTGCTGGTTCCAATCCGATTGATTTTGCTTATCGGGTGCATACGGATGTTGGAAATAAATGTACCGGGGCTCGAGTGAATGGGAAAATGGTTCCTTTGGCCCATAAATTAAATAATGGTGATATTGTAGATATTGTCACCACTAAAGGTACTGGCCCCAGTTGGGATTGGATATCCATTGTCCGAAGTCCGGAAACCAAAAATAAAATTCGTCAGTGGTTTAAAAAACAAAATCGGGAAGAAAATATAATCAAAGGGCGCGAAACTCTTGAAAGAGAAGTAAAGAGGCTGGGGCACGAGTTCAAAGAATTTGCAACCCTCGAAGGTCTTCAAGAGATTGCAAAGAAAAATTTTGGCAACGAAAATGATCTTTTTGCGGCGATCGGGTATGGCGGAATCACTCTTAATGCGGTAATTCTCAAATTAACCGAACAGTATAAAAGGAAGAAAAGAGAAGCAGACCTTACGAATTTGGCTACAAACCCACTGAGTGGAGGCGGAGCTACAAATCCCCATTCGACCAAGAAAAATAAAGCTAGCCATGGGATATTGGTCGATGGCGAGCCCGGGATGATGGTTCGCATTGCTCGATGCTGCAACCCGGTGCCGGGAGATCAAGTAGTCGGCTACATCACTCGAGGTCGAGGTGTGACGATTCATCATGGAGATTGTGTAAATGTGGTCCACGAAGGAGAAGAGTCGGAGCGAAAGATCGAGGCCACATGGGATCGGACCAGTGAGTCTGAGTCCTATAAAGTGGGGATTGAAATTCTTGCAGTGGATCGGCCGGGGATGCTAAATGAATTGATGGCAGCAATTACGGAGGCCAAAACTCATATTTCTTCAGTCAATGCAAAGGTGAGCAAAAACCAACAAATGGAAATTAGCTTCGAGGTAGAAGTAAAAAATACAAATCAGCTTTCCAATCTATTGAATAAACTTCGGAAAATTCGCGATGTCTATCAAGTAGGGCGAGCAGACGGTATCTAGGAGGCGGAACAGATGCGAGTAGTGGTTCAACGAACTCGATTTTCCGCAGTGCATATTGAAGGTCAGCCGACGGTGCGCTGCAATCAGGGGATGACGGTTTTACTGGGAGTCGGCAAAGGGGATGTGGAAAAGGATGCGGATTTTTTAGCTGCTAAGATTTCAAAATTGCGAATTTTTGAAGATGAAAATGGTAAAATGAATCTAGCGATTCGTGAGATCGGTGGAGAATGCTTAATCGTCTCTCAATTTACTTTGTATGGCGACTGTCGTAAAGGAAATCGTCCGGGCTTTGATCAAGCGGCAGACCCAGAAACAGCGAATCGACTTTATGAATATTTTGTAGAAAAAGTAAGGTCCGAAGGAATTACGGTTCACACAGGTACTTTTCAAGCTGAAATGGGTGTGGAGCTCTGGAATGACGGGCCGGTTACTTTTATCCTTGAAAGTCCAGGAACTAAAAATGAAACGAAGGAGCAATAACGAATGAAATTAGCAAGCATGCCTTTAGGGGCTTATGAGACCAATTGTTACATCCTAGGGTGTGAAAAAACAAATCAGGCAGTGATCATTGATCCCGGCTCAGAGCCAGATAAGGTATTTATGGCACTGGCTGAGTTGAAAGTCACTCCAGTTGCGATTTTTTTAACCCACGGTCACGGAGATCATATTGGTGCAGTGGAGAAAATACGAGAAACTACAGGAGCGGAGCTTTATGTTCACTCTGAAGACTTGCCAATGATTAAAGATGCGAACCGAAATTTTTCGGCCCAGATGGGAGCTGGCTTTTCTTGCAACGAGCCCGAACATTTAGTGAAAAACGGCGAAGAAATTCAAATCGGTGAGGAAATTAAATTAAAAGTAATTACAACTCCCGGGCATACCTTGGGAGGCGTTTGCTACTATGAAGCCACCGAAGGACTCTTGTTTTCCGGAGATACTTTATTTGCCGAATCAATCGGTCGCACTGATTTTCCCGGTGGCTCTTATGAAACCTTGATTAAAGGAATTAAGCAAAAATTAATGGTTTTGCCAGATAATACCCGAGTATTTCCAGGACATGGGCCCGAAACGACAATTGGGCATGAGAAAAAACATAATCCTTTTATCCGTTAGAATGAATTTGGAGGAAAGAATGTAAATGGATATTTCAAAATGGCAATGGAACCGAGTGATTGTTGTTGCTCTGGTCATCCTATTCTTCTTTTTTTCAGCTCCTATTTATTTGTTGATTATTTTTGCTTTGATTCTTTCAATGCTCTTGTTGTCTCCTGTAAAATGGTTGGAAAGAAAAATGGAACCGCTTCATTTTTCTCAGGGAAATCGCCGAAATCTGGCAGTTTGTATTTCTTTTTTTGTTTTCGCTTTACTTTTAGTGGCAACTTTTTATTTTGTATTTCGCCCATTAGTCCGTGAAATTGCCAGCTTTTTAGCAACCTTACCCGATATTATTTCGGACTTACAAATGAAATTTCTCGAATTTTTGAGTACCAATCAAAATCAATACTTAGCTTTACCAGCCAAAGTAAAAGACGTGATCCATCAAGGAGCAGAAAAAGTCTTTGCCTTTACAGTGGCTCAGATCAATTCACTGGTCAGTATTCTGTTTGGGGTAGGGCCGATCCTGGTTCAGGCTGTCTTGATTCCCTTCTTGGTTTATTATTTTTTGCGCGACCGAGAAAGCTTAGTGGCAGGAGCTACAAGTATTTTTCCAATTCGGAAACGTGATCGAATCGAAGGGCTCTTTAAAGAAATTTCAACTATGCTTAGCTGTTACGTCCAAGGTCAGCTTTTGGTCTGTGCGATCACTGGAGCAATTGTTTTTGCTGGGACGAGCTTGCTTGGGGTCAAGTATCCTTTAGTTCTTGGGGTGTTAGCTTTTTTATTAGAAACCGTTCCTTATATTGGACCTTTTCTCGCATTTATTCCGGCTTTTGTCTTAGGAGCTTCTGTATCAAGTGAGCTGGCTTTTAAGGTGATGGGGTTCTATCTTTTTGTTTCTTTTCTAGAAAACTATATTATTGTTCCAAAGATTATGGGAAAAGTGGTGAAGACTCATCCGATCGTCATTCTTTTAGGAATGATGCTCGCTGCCAATTGGTTTGGTCTGATTGGTATGATGTTAGCGGTGCCAGCGATGGCAATTTTGCGAATTTTAATTCAGTTCATTTGGAACTGGCGCTAAAGGAGGGTGAAAATGCAAATTACATTTAAACAATTACAAGAAGTACTAAAAAGGAAAAGCTATAAAATGACTCCCCAACGGCAGGTTATTTTACAAGCTTTTTTGGATCATCCTGATAGGCATCTCAGTGCAGAGGATGTATTAGGAATTGTTAAAGAACAGATGGAAAGCCTAGGATTAGCGACGGTTTATCGGACTTTAGAGCTACTTTCAGAGCTGGGAGTTCTTCATAAAATGGATTTTGGGGATGGTCGGAGTCGCTACGAAATGGCGTCTTTTCAAGATGATCATTACCATCATCATCTGGTATGCCTTCAATGCCATGGGGTAAAAGAGTTCAATGATGATTTGTTGGATTTGGTAGAAGAAGCCATTACCAGACGAGAAGATTTTCGGATTACAGATCATCAATTAAAAATCTTTGGATACTGCCATAAATGCAAGGATAAAGTGGAAGAGTAAGATGGAATATGAGCAATGGCGAGAAAAGTGGTTAGTAAAAAGTATTCACTATCTCAAGATGATTCGGGAAGATTTTGAAAAAGGAACAGGCCGAAAAGTAGAAGAGTGCCGAGTTGAGCTAATTGATGGGGAAATACGGTTTTTCTGGAATGATTCTCCCAAGCCATGGCAGACTGCTCGGGTAGGAGAAATTGACCCGAAAGATGTATTTATCACTTTGTATCGGTTATTTCAATCGACAAAATTATTTCCTCCTTTGCCTTGGGGAAGTATGCAGGGAGTGAGGCCTGCGAAGCTGCTTCAAAGCTATGTTGAGCAAGGTGATTCCCTGGCTATGGGAGTGGCGCGAATCGCCGCCCGCTATGATGTGGAGCCGAAGCGAGCTGAGTTACTTGGCAAAGTGGTTTCGGCTCAAGCTCGAGTCCTTCAAGATACTGAGGGGACGATGGGACTCTATTTGGGAATTCCTTTTTGCCCTAGCCGATGTTTCTACTGTTCTTTTTCGGGCGAGGTGGTTCCGAAAAACAAATCGGAGATGATTGATTTCTGGCAATTTTTTAAACAAGATTTACTGGCTGCAATTGAGTGGATCAACCAATCGTCAGAAAAGCTGTCCACTATTTATATTGGTGGCGGTACCCCAACAACTTTGCCGATTTCGATTTTCTCAGAATTATGCGAGATTCTTTCGACCCAACTGGATTTATCAAGAGTAGTCGATTTCACTTTGGAGGCCGGACGACCAGAAACGATCACCCTAGAAAAGCTTGTGATCGCTAAAAATGCGGGAGTAAATCGAGTCAGTGTAAATCCTCAGTCGATGCACCAACAAACATTGGATCAAGTGGGGCGGACTCACCGAGTGGATGAAATCTATAAAGCAGTGGAACTGGTTCGGAAAGTTCAATTCCAGAGTTTGAATATGGACTTGATTGCTGGCTTGCCCGGCGAATCGGTAGAAGATTTTGTAGACTCTCTGGAAAAAATACTATTATTAAATCCAGAAAATATTACAATTCATTCCTTGGCTTTGAAAAAAGGCTCCACTTGGCTGGAAAATCAAAAAAGTCTGCCGATCCCTCAAGTGGTCCGCCAAATGGTTGAAATCGGGCGTAGAGTGCTTTTGGAAAAAGAGTACTTACCCTACTATTTGTACCGCCAAAAAAATTCACCAGGCCATCTGGAGAATATTGGCTATAGCAAGGTAGGTCATGAAAGCCTTTATAATATCCAGATTATGGATGAGACTCATAGTGTAATTGGAATCGGTCCAGGAGCGGCTACCAAAAAGAGAGAGAAACGTGGTAAAATATATAATTATCACTTTCCTAAAGATCGACGTTCTTATGAAAGAGATTTGAACAAATATCTGGGAG
>JAGOHU010000131.1 GCA_017995975.1 Negativicutes bacterium | reverse complement strand
GGCTCCACGATCAGAGCATTTGGCTTTAATAAGCCACTTTCTTCAGCTCGACGAACCATATTAAAAGCCGCCCGATCCTTCACACTACTCAAAGGATTAAAGCTCTCTAGCTTGACGACCAGACGCCCCTTTGCCTTTTTCTCTTTTCCAAAATTACTTACTTCCAAAAGCGGCGTATTTCCTATCAAATCAGTTAGATTTGAAGCGATTAAATTCTCTCTCATATTGCACCTCATCTATTGTTTATAAATGTACTTTATATGTCTACCTCAAATATCATAGCGAACAAGTCGGATTTAATCAATACAAAAATACTCGGAATTAAAAAAATTCCGCTTTTTGTGCGAGATTTATCACAATTTTTATAAAAAAAGAGCCCCTCTTCGAGAAGCTCTTGGGATTTATCTTTTCCGAAAGGGTACATACATCAAATACATAATCAACAAAAAACTAGGTATCAAAAGGGCTTGGTAGACCCCGAAAGGCTGGATCACCTGAAATTGAGGTAGTAAATAGATTTGGGTAAACATAAAATTGGTAAAATACATCTCATTCCAGAAAAATGAAATCCCAAAAAGAAGCAGGCAAATCCTTGCAGCATATTTGAGGCCTTCCCAAGTAGGCCGAGCCCCAAGCCACTTGAAGCCATAGACTACTGCAAAAAGTACAAAATAATGAGTCACCATAAAAAGAATAAAATAGAGTTGGTGATGGTAGTCGCTGATCCCTGGTAATATCATTGCAAGAAATGCACCGAAGGAAAAGTAATAAGCGACTTGAAAATATTGATCTTTCTGAGTGCGGAGATAAACCCCCGCCGCCATCACGCTGACACTACAAAAATGCAAAGGCACCACTTGGCCCCAACCAAAGCCTTCATAAGTAACCCGATAATACATCTCATAACCCACAGTCAGGAGAATCAAAAGACCAATAAAACGAGCTGCTTTTCGCTTATCAGTCCAATAATACTTTGGAAGAACCAAAACTAAGTGTCCTATAAAGAAGCATAACAACAATAAAGCAATGTGCATTTGATTAAAATAGCTAAATGGAATCATTTCCTTACTCCTATTTTTTATAATAACAAAATCAAGCAACTGAGTTTTTGAAATTTACCTCATTCGTTTTTCTTATGCCCCAGTGGAAAAATAATCTTCGCCGATGCACCTCAAGTTCACCCAAACTCACTCATCATTTTTCCGCTGTGGGGCCTTTGCTTCTACTTGATGGTTCCTATACTCGATCCATTTTAATTAAGGATTTGTAAGGGACACTACCATAGACTTAGTAAATCAAGTTTTATAAAAACAATAATGAACCTAGTCCCAGCGGTTATCTCTTATTTCCCTTTAAAGTGCGGCGAGTCACCCCACTCACCAAATCCGACTTCGTCTCCAACGCTCATGACTCGTCCGGTCAAGCAACCTTTACATTTTTCTGGACTGTCGTCAATACAAGGCTTGTTGTCATAAAGCTGATATTTGGCTCGGTGTTCTTCGATGGTGATGATCGGCATCAAGATGTTCCCGCCTGCTTTGAGTCCCATTTCTCGGCCCAGCGGATTGAGAGCTTGTAATGCTGTAGTGGCTGCAATATTTACATCTTTTAGGTAAAGCCGTGTGATGGCGATCATCTTGAGGCCCAGCTCAAACCTTTTGGCTCGTACCTCTTCTGTATCTAGGCCTTGAGCGATCGCGCTGGCTCCAAGAGGCGTGTCTTTGTGTACCACATAAGGTCCCATACCGATCATATCAATATCCATTTCTTCAAAGAAGAGAATATCATTTACCAAGTCTAAAGCAGTCTGGTCAGGCAAGCCAATCATGACACCGGTCCCCACTTGAAAGCCGACTTCTTTTAAAATTTGGATACAATTCACCCGAGTTTCGAGGCGGTGTAAATTGGTGTCTGGATGGATTTTCTCATAAAGCCGTGGATTGGTCGTTTCGATTCGCAGAAGATAACGATGGGGGCAAACAGCATACCATTTTTCATAGGTTTCACGAGATTGCTCCCCTAAGCAAAGGGTCACTCCTAGCTTGCCATCACCAATGGCTTTAATTTTAATTAATGTATCAGTCACAAAGTCTACAAATTCTGGATCAGTACGCTCACCAGACTGAAGAGTTACGGATCCATAATTGTTGTCATAGGCCCATTGGGCCATTTTCAAAATCTCTTCTTGAGTCATATCGAACCGTTCTACGTCCATATTGCTTTTTCGAATTCCACAATAGAAGCAGTCTTTAATGCAACGATTGGAAAATTCGATCAAGCCACGATAATAAGCTTTCTTCTTTACATACTCGGCCTTCACTTCATAGGCGGCGGCATAAAGCTTTTCTAAGCCCTGAGGATCACTCAAATTCATTAAAAACAAAAGTTCCTCTTTCGTTAGCTTTTCTTTTTTATTTAAAATTTCATGTAAATTCATTTCACACCTCATATTTCATTGTTTGTCACTGGATCCTAATTTTATCTGATCACCGATTTGAATTTTTGCATAAGAGAAATCGAGTTCTTTGATTTCATGAATCTGCCCTTGGGTCATTACCATCAACTAGCAATGGGCACTATCGGTACTTGAGATATTCACCAACCGATATTGATTTGATTCTAACTGATTATCTAAAAAGAGCAAGTGAGCTCGAATTAATTCCTCAAATTGTCCGTTTCTCTCAGATGAATCAGAAGGTTGATTTGCTAAGAGGCTTGGCCACCAAGATATCAGTACTTCGGTAATGCCCAGATTTCGTACTTTCTAAGACTTTGGTTTTGTGAGTATAAAACTTATCGTCCTCCATACAGAAAGAACTACCTAAATTTTCTAATTGCTCATTTACAAATTCCCGAAATTGGTACTTTTCATCTTCACCTCGATGAAACAATTGTAGCAAACTACCACACCAATCATATAGGTACCAAAGAACAATTGGGCCTGTAAAGTGCTTTTCTTTCCCCTACTTTACATCAAAAACAAATTGGGATTCTCAAACATATAGTTCGCCAAAAGACTGGACTATTTTGGGTAAAATGCTTCTAAACCAAGCTCAAAAAAATCAGTTGCCAGCTTTCGAATATAGTCTCTTTGAGAATCAGTCCAACCGAGAACTTGGTATTTTTCATAAGAGTTCATACATTCTTCTTTATTGTATTTTCTGGCCTACTTGAACCTCTAACCCGATGAACTTACAAGCTTTCAGCTCTTTCGAACGTTCTTGGGTGAGAACCGTCAAATAATAAGCATCATGCCCTTGGTCATAGCAAACCAAAGAATATTTTTCTGCCTCCAATTGACCGCTTAGCTCGGCAAACAATATGGGCAAATGATCTCCGCGCTTTATACCTGTCCAAGCCAAATCTTCTTTTTTCAGACCTAACCCTAGCATCTTTTGAAAAAAGTTTCGATTTTCTATGGCTTTTTTATCTGCTTCATAGCGAAGAGAGGCGTCTTTGTAAATCCTAGCAAACTCCTCATAAACTTTTGTGGCAGAAAGGGTAAACTTTTCCTGATAGACTTTTTCTAATCTCTCATTGATAAAGTCAGTAACTTCATTATCATTCTCTTCGCCACTCCAATCTACCACGAGAAGCTCCCCCTGCTCTACCAGTTCATGAATTGTTAAACTAGTCATCAACCGATTGCGCCCCTCTTCAATTCCGGCCATAGAATAAAAACTTTCCTCATCCCAAACAGGATGAATTAGCTCTTCGTATTTCTGATAAAACTCTTCTTTACTTAATTTAGCGAAATCATTTTCTAAGATTTCCAAATATTTTTGATTCTCTGGCACAATTGAGAGCAATGAATACATCTTTTCCATTTTCATACCTGGTTTCTCCAAACGATAAGCCTTTTCTCTACCGCCTTCTCGCTTGAAATATTTCGTATACAAGTCTTCAAAAAATACTCCAATATATTCTTCCTGGTCTGTCACTTCAAAAGTAACAAGACGAAAGCCTTGGGTACTGAGTTGGGCATCAATACGCTCGATCATGTACTTTACTACTTGAGTATCACTCATCTTCTCCCATTCCTCTTCGGGAGGAAATAAATCAGCTTCGTCTAGCCAAAAAGATTCGTTGTAAAATTCGTGAAGTCGTTGATTTACAAGAGAAAATAATTGATCTTTCTTGATATCAATTCCCCAATGAAGATGAAATAAAACTTCTAGGGCTGCCAGCTTTCTAAGGATCAGAGTATTCAAAAGCTGCTCTTCGGCCATTTCTTCAAACTGATTGAGATTCCACCAAAATTGAAGACTTAATTCCGACTGATATTTCTGGTAAAATTCGGGTCTCGTTAATTCCCGAAAGTCCTGAATCATCTTTTCCGTTGCTTCTAATTCGTCAAAATTTGTTATATCAAAAATATTTGCTGAATCTTGCAGACTCCAGTCTCGTGATGTCTCTACTCCCGAAAATAGCTTTTTTAAATTTTGCCAAGGCGAACCAACCTTTTTCCGCTCTTCTTTGGTAGTAAATCGAACACCTAAAAAATTCATAAGGCAAACTGCTCCTTTATCGGTAATTTCAACTAATTCAGTTCCTTTTTGACCGTTTCTTTGGTTCGTAAGGGCCAAAGCGAAAGAACAAGCGAAATAAAGACTATGCCAATGCCCCAAGCTATTTTGTAGGGTGAGACGCCTTGATCGCGAAAGACTCCATAGAGAGAAACCGCCCCAAAAGAGCAAAGATTTTCCGTGAAATTTTGCACTGCCACTGAGCGACCAGCTCCCATGTTGTGCTCTCCTACGTGCTCATTGAGCGAATTGACAGGAATCAAATAGAGACCACCAAAAATACCAACGATAAAAAGAAGTCCCCCAAGGATATAGATGTTGGTAATGACGCTCATGATTAAAATCCCAGCTCCCATAAGGAGGCCAGAGATCAAAATCCGATTGCCTTGCCAATAAGAAACCAAGTAAGGGGAGCTCAAAGCTCCCACGATCGTACCGACCGCAGTAACACCGGTGAGCAACCCGACTGGGCCGTTTCCTTCAAGGTGAAACATGGTCGGAACCCATAAAAGCAAAAAAGGCTGTAAAGTACGAGTGCCCATCCAAAAAACTGCGGCGCCAAGTACAGAGAAAGCTGCAGTAGAATTGGAAAAAAAGAATTTCAAATCCTCAATGAAATTACCTAATCCATTTTTTACAATATTAATATCTTTGGTGGGGGTGTCAGGCAAACATTTGGCAAGAATCGCTCCAGCGACCAAAGATCCAATCCCTACTAAGGCCGTAAG
>JAGOHU010000130.1 GCA_017995975.1 Negativicutes bacterium | reverse complement strand
AACCAGATTTTGAATTACCTGATCCTCAAGGGAGAACGAAGAAATCCCAGATAAATCTAAATAGGCTAAAAATTCAATATTTCCCTCAGGCCCTCGAATCGGCGAAAAGGACAAGCCTTGAATCGAAAAGCCAATTTCCACAATTTTACGAAGCACCTCAGTTAAAACTGCCTGATGAACTTTTGGATCTCGGACCACACCATTTTTCCCAACTCGCTCTTTTCCCGCCTCAAATTGAGGCTTGATCAAGCAGATCACCTTACCAGCCGAGTCTAAAAATGCTTTAACCACCGGCAAGACCAAACTCAACGAAATAAACGAAACATCAATTCCTACAAAATCAATTGGGTCTCCAAAGCTTTCTTTGGTTACATTTCGGATATTCGTTCGTTCCCAAACTACGACCCGAGGATCTTGGCGAATTTTCCAATCGAGCTGTCCATAGCCCACATCAATCGCATAGACTTTCCGAGCTCCCGCCTGTAATGCACAATCTGAAAATCCGCCAGTTGAGGCACCGATATCAGCCATTACAAGTCCGTCAAGAAGAATGTTGAACTCAACCAAGCCTTTTTGGAGCTTAAGCCCACCTCGGCTCACAAAAGGATGAATTTCGCCTAAGATTCGAATCGTCCCATCGGCCGGAACCATCGTACCTGCTTTTTCAATCTTCACCTCATTGACCAACACTTTTCCCGCCATAATCGTTGCTTTCGCCCGTTCTCGACTGGAAAAGTGACCTTGCTCAACCAGCAATAGATCTAGTCGTTCTTTCTTCATCCCTTTAACATATCCGTCACTTTCTTCGCAATTCCATCCCCATTGAGCCCGACCAATTCCAGAAGTTGATTTCGACTACCATGTTCGATAAATTGATCAGGAATACCCAACCGGGCTAGCTTCTTCATCTTGATTTCTTTGTCTTGTATCAATTCCAAGACACCGCTACCTACACCGCCGATCAAAGCATTCTCTTCAATGGTCACCAAATTTGGTGCCGCCGCCAGCAGTATGCGAATCAGCTCTTCGTCCAGAGGTTTCACAAAGCGTAAGTCGGCGACTCCACAATCAATGCCTTCCAGAGCAAGCTTTTCAGCCGCTTCCATCGCAGGCTTCACCATAGAACCAATGGCCAGCAAATTCACATCTTTACCAATGGTAAAGATCCGCCCTTTGCCATCTCGAATTGCTTCCGCTTTCTCTTGGAGAGATTCAGCAGCATCGCCTCGGGGGTAACGAATGGCGATCGGTTTGCCCTGCTCGGTCGCCCAAGTCAGCATTTTCTTCAATTCTTCTCCATCCGAAGGAGCCATCACTGTTAAGTCTGGCACATTTCGAAGAAAAGAAAGATCAAATACCCCATGATGAGTTGGCCCATCTTCGCCAACGAGCCCAGCCCGATCCAGTGCAAAAATCACCGGTAATTTTTGTAAACATACATCATGAATCAACGAATCATAAGCCCGTTGCATAAAGGACGAATAAATCGCTACCACCGGCTTCTGTCCTGCTACCGAAAGTCCTGCCGACATGGTAACCGCATTTCCTTCTGCGATGCCTACATCGAAATAACGATCTGGATATTTTTGTGAAAACTTCCGCAGCCCAGTCCCATCAGGCATAGCCGCAGTGATCGCCACAATTTTTTCATCCTTTTCAGCCAGCCCCAGCAGGGTCTCTCCGAAAATACTTGTATAGCTTGGCTTGCTTCCTTTGGAAGCCTCACCGGTTTCGATACAAAAAGGCCCCACCCCATGAAAGTTGGAAGCATTTTTAACAGCCGGTTGATAGCCTCGACCCTTTTGAGTCAAGACATGAATAAAGATAGGCCCTTCCAAGTCCCTCGATTTTTCAAAAATCTCCATCAAAGCAGGCAGATCATGACCATCCACAGGGCCAAAATAGCGGAAGCCCAATTCTTCAAAAAAAGCGCCTGGCACAACCAAATATTTAATTCGCTCCTTGAGCCACTCTAAATTCTTAGCCATACCCATCCCAATAGCCGGCACTTTTTTCAAAAAGCTTTCCACTTCTTGTTTAATTTTGGCATAGTTTGGGTCTAATCGAACCCGAGAAAGATTGTGAGATAAAGCTCCCACGTTTCGATCGATCGACATCTCATTGTCATTTAAGACCACCATCAAATTCGTTTTTGTATGGCCTGCATAATTCAAAGCCTCATAAGCCATGCCACCAGTCAAGCTACCATCGCCAATCACTGCAACCACATGGTTCTTTGCTTTTTGGCAATCTCGACCTAAAGCCAGCCCTAAGGCCGCCGAGATCGAAGTACTCGCGTGACCTACCCCAAAAGCATCATGAGCGCTCTCGGTAATCTTTGGATAACCACTCATCCCTTTGAATTGACGCAAAGTGGCAAATTCTTTTTGCCGGCCGGTCAATAATTTATGCACATAAGCTTGATGTCCCACATCCCAAACAATCTTATCATCTGGTGTCGAAAAGGTGTGATGCAAAGCAAGAGTAAGTTCCACCACTCCCAAATTTGGACCTAAATGCCCCCCATTTTGTGAAACCCGATCAATAATTTCCTCACGAATTTCCTGAGCTAAACTCTCTAATTGAGAGACATCCATTTTCTTTATATCTTCAGGGCCTTTTATTCCAGTAAGTAATTTTCCCAATCTAGTTACCTCCCGTCTGAAAACACTACCCTCTTATTATACCATGATTGAAAGATTATGAATTCTATTGACGTCGATTTACCAAAGCCAAAGAAATTTCTTCCAGTATCTTGCCCTCTTCACCAAAGTAACGAGCCGCTTCTACTGCAATTTTGGTTTGCTCTTGAGCCAATTCCTTCGCCCCTGCCAAACCATATAAAGACACATAAGTCGATTTTTCATGGCCCTCATCGCTCCCTGGAGCTTTTCCAAGTTCTTCCAGCGTACCAGTCACATCCAAAATATCGTCAGTGATCTGGAAAGCCAAGCCAAAAGCATCCGCATACTCGCTGATCTTTTTCATTGCATGATCGTCTCCACCAGCTAAATAAACTCCACTACGCAAAGCGGCCCGAAAAAGTTGCCCCGTCTTGGCCCGATGAATCTCTTTCATCTTCTCCGCCGAGATCACTTTACCTTCCGACTCCAAGTCCAAAGCCTGACCATGAACCATCCCAGTAGGGCCTGCAGCTTTTGAAAATTCATCTACTGCCCAGACCAGTCGGCTCGGTTCCACATTTTTTTGAGATACCAAGACTTGAAAAGCCAAGGTCAAAAGTCCATCTCCCGCTAAAATCGCCGGACCAACGCCATAAGCTTTATGATTAGTCGGCTTACCTCGACGAAAATCATCATCATCCATTCCAGGTAAATCATCATGAATCAAAGAATAAGTATGAATCATCTCCAAAGCACAAGCAGCAGGCAAAAAGTCTTCCCCGCTTTTCCCTTGTGTCTCAGCCCCAGCCATCAAAAGGATTGGTCGCAATCTCTTTCCGCCGGCCATTAGACTATAATTCATCGTTTCATATACTCCCGGTGCTTTCGAAGATTCCTGAGCGACCCAAGCACCCAGCCATTTCTCCACCCAGTGCTTCCGTTCTTCTAAGTAAACTTTTAGCATCATTCATCCCCTCCAGTCGGATTCCATTCGGTTTCAACCAAAGCTCCATTGGCACCTACAGTAATTTTCTTTAATACCTGCTCCGCCTCATCCAACTCAGTCAGGCAAATCTCTGAAAGCTGAATACTTTCTTTAAATAGACCCATTGCCTCTTTCAAAGGCAACTTTCCATCATCTAACTGTTTTACATTTCCTTCTAATTTTTCAAGAGCCTCTTCAAAAGAGATAATCGATCCTTCGAATAAATTGGGCTCTACTTTTTTCTTCGCCATTTCTCTACTCCCCCTCTTCCACTCGCACAAGCAACTTCCCTTGATTTAATTGAATCCGAAGTTGATCCCCCGCCGCCACTTGATTGCTATTGGTGACCAAAGTACCTTTTTCCGACTCAACTACACTATACCCACGAGCCAAATTCCGATACGGATCGAGACCACCCAATTTCAAATATTCATCGCCCCATTGGGAGCGCTTTTCTCGCAAATAATCTTTTAGCTTCTGATTGAATTCTCCTAAAGCCCCTTCCAGCTCCTGACGCTTTCTACCGAGAAAATACTCCAAATTCCGAGATACCGACTGACTGCTCGGTCGTACCTTCAAATGGAGAAATTCCAGTTTCCGCTCCATTTGTTGAATCAAGATTCGTCGTTCTTTCAAAATGTATTGAACAATCGCTTCTTGCTCGGGAATCAATATTTCCATAGCTTGGGAAGGCGTCGCCGCCCTCACATCGGCCGCAAAGTCAGCCAAAGTAATATCACTTTCATGGCCTACCGCCGAAATAATCGGAGTCTGAGCCTGACTAATCGCTCTCACCACCGGCTCTTCATTAAAAGCCCATAGTTCTTCCAGAGAGCCACCACCACGGCCCACCACCAGTGCATCAAAGCCGAGCTTATCCATTTGGCGAATTGCTTCCCCAATCTCTCCGGCCGCCTCATCTCCTTGGACTCGTACCGGAAAAAGAGTTAAGTGAATCGAAGAATTCCTTCGAGTCCCTACCCGCACCATATCCTGTACCGCCGCACCAGTCGCCGAAGTAATTAACCCGACCTTCTTGGGAAAAGGCGGCAAACTTTTCTTTCGAGACTCCTCAAAAAGACCTTCTTTTTGAAAGACTTCCTTCAGCTTCTCAAAAGCCGCTGCCAAATCACCGACCCCAGTCGGAAGCCACTTATCCACATAGCACTGATATTGGCCATCCTTTTCATAGACCGAAATGCTACCTCGGATCATGATCTTATCCCCATCCGCTGGCATTCCTTGCAAAAGTCGGATTCGACTCTTAAACATCACACAGCGTAAAACTGCACTCGAATCTTTTAACGTAAAATACCAATGTCCTGAAAAAGGAGCTCTAAAATTTGATACTTCTCCTTCGATCCACACAGACTGGAGAAGCATATTATGCTCAATCGACTGCTTTATTAAGCGAGTTAAATCGCCTACTGAAATCGGTTTACTGGTCTCCATGGCTCTCTAACTCCTCTCATTTTCTGCTAAATTGCGAGGGACGCCCTTCCAGACAGCTCATCCAATGATATGAATTTCTAAGATTCGAATCTACTGATCGCTACATAGAAAGAAAGGCACTCTTAGCGCCACATCTAAGCTTCCAAAAGCTCAGATCACCAAGAAATGCCAACATATCAAAATCCTCTGTATCCCTAACATCACTCATCCCAGATAAACTT
>JAGOHU010000129.1 GCA_017995975.1 Negativicutes bacterium | reverse complement strand
ATGCGATCCCATGCGAAGGCGGTAAATTTTGGTATTATTTATGGAATTAGTGACTATAGTCTTTCCAAAGATATCGGAGTGACTCGCAAAGAAGCAGGCGAATATATGGAAAAATATTTTGCTCGCTATCCAAAGATCAAAGCAGCCATTGATGGCTTGGTCGAGGCAGGTCGCGAGAAGGGCTATAGCGAGACTTTGTTTGGGCGTCGCCGGTACATTCCGGATATCAAAAGTAGTAATTATAATCGCCGAAGCTTTGCAGAGCGAATTGCGATGAATATGCCGATTCAAGGTACTGCGGCGGACATTATCAAAAAAGCGATGATTGATGTGGCAGGGGAATTGAAGGAAAAAGGGCTTAAGAGCCGGATGGTGCTACAGGTACACGATGAATTGGTCTTTGAATATGTGGAGAGTGAGCTGGAGATTTTAAAATCGATTGTAAAAGAGAAGATGGAAGGGGCTGCGGCTCTGAGTATTCCATTGGAAGTCGAAATTGCAATTGGCCCGAATTGGGCCGAGGCGAAGTAATAAGGAGAAAAGATCGTGCCAGAATTACCTGAGGTAGAAAGTGTTGTCCAAGATATTCGCCCTTTTGTAGTGGGCAAGAGAATTTCGTCCCTACAAGTCGATGTGCCGCGGCTGATCAAAACCGATGAGAAGGAATTCTTGTCGGTTTTACCGGGGAAAAGGATCGAAAGAGTCGAGCGGCGGGGCAAGTATATTTTGATTTTCTTTGAAGAAGAGTGGGTCTTGGTTGTTCATCTTCGAATGACTGGTGGGCTCGTTTATCTGGCTGATTCAAGCCAGATTGAAAAGTATCAGAGAGTGACTTTCTTTTTTGAAGACCATAGTGGGCTAGCTTATGTAGACACTCGGACCCTAGGAACTCTGGACTTGATCTCGAAAGACCAGCTGCCCAGTTGGAAGGGACTGGCTACATTGGGGAAAGAACCGCTTGATTCTTCTTTGACTGAGAAAGACTTAGAAAAATCTTTTAAAAACCGTAAAGGGTCGATTAAAGGAGCTTTGCTTGACCAGACAGTGATTGCTGGACTTGGCAATATTTATGTGGATGAGGTACTTTTTCGTTCTGGAATTCACCCAGAGCGACCTGCTTTGTCTTTGAAGAAGAAAGAAATTTTGAAAATACGGGAAGAAGTGGAAAGAGTGATTAGTGAGGCGATCCATAATGGGGGGACTACTTTTCGGGATTATCGAAATGGTAAAGGGGAAGCGGGGAAAAATCAATTTTATTTAAAAGTCTATGGTAGGGAAAAGAAAGAGTGTGAGACTTGCAAAGGGATTATCCAGAAAATCCGCGTGGTAGGGCGGGGGACTCATTTTTGTGCTCATTGCCAGAAGTAGAGAGGAGAGAGTGAAATGAAAATCATTGGTTTGACTGGTGGAATTGGCACAGGAAAAAGTACAGTGACTAAGATTCTTCTTTCTAAGGGAATTCCAGTTGTGGATGCTGATCACATCTCTCGTTCTCTTTTAGCACCTGGGTCGCCTTATGTTGTGGAATTAGTTTCTCTTTTTGGGGAGTGGTTGCTTGATGAGAATGGAAATGTGGATCGAAAGAGGCTGGGGGAGAGAATTTTTTCATCGCCCGAGTTGCGAGGTCAGCTGGAAAAATTTCTTCATCCTTTGATCAAAGAAGAAATTCATCGGCAAATCGAAGAATATGGAGCTCAAAAGGTAAATTTATTAATCTTGGATATTCCGCTACTTTTTGAAGGGGCCTATTGGCAATCTCAGGTGGATGAGACATGGCTGGTCGATACGTCGGAGAAAAACCAACTGGCTCGAATTATGGTCCGAGATGGCTTGAGTGAAGAAAGTGCCCAAAAGAGAATTGAAGCTCAAATAACTTTAGAAGAAAAGCGGAAATTAGCTGATGTAATTATCGAAAATAATGGTACTTTTGAGGAATTAGGAGAGAAAGTGAACCAATTGGTTTTAAAAAATAGAGAAAAATTAGAACCACCTATTGACTTATCGGCTCCTGGGATGATATTATAGCAACGTTGTATCAATCATTTGATACGCGATCGTGGCGGAACTGGCATACGCGCTAGATTCAGGTTCTAGTGGGGGCAACCCCGTGGAGGTTCAAGTCCTCTCGATCGCACCAACAGAAATACGCGGTTGTGGCGGAACGGCAGACGCACCATCTTGAGGGGGTGGCGAGCAACGCTCGTGTGGGTTCAAATCCCACCAACCGCACCATATTCTCCTAGTAGGAGGTCTTTTTTTTGTCTAAGCAAAATTTTTTAAGGAAACTTAAAAAGATAAAAAAGTTTACAAAGGGCGAGAATTGAGGTATTATATATGTTATAATACTCTTTGTATGGATTTTCCGATTAAATAAACAATTAGTGAACGAATGAAAGGTGGCTTATCACAGATGACAAGCAAGAAGTGGCTATTTCTTTTTATAGGGGTGATTTTGGCATTTGGTGTTGGCTATCTAGGATGGCAACATTTTTGGCCCAAGGCTGGGGGACCTCAAGGTGGAGCGATTCCAGTTCGAGTATATACAGCGACAAAGCAAGATGCTCCCATTGTGTATGAATTTGTTGGCGATATTCGCCCTCTCAACGAGGCTCAGATTACCGCTCGAGCTACTGGGCTAATTGTAGAGAGATATGTAAAAGGTGGCGACTATGTTACAGAAGGTCAGCCGCTTTTTAAAATTGATGGACAAGATTATCAAACAAAAGTCGCTGGTGCGAATGCGGAGCTTGCTTCGGCAGAGGTTGTTTATAGTCGAGCCAAACAAGATCGAATTCGTTATCAACAATTACTCGCTCAAAATGCAATTTCTCAGCAATCCTATGATGTTGCGTTAGCTACAGAACATCAGGCGGCAGCCCAGATTGAAAGCATTCGCTCTTCCCTAAGTTATGCCCAAATCAATTTGGAGTATACAATTGTACGAGCTCCAATGAGTGGTCGCTTGGATATCGAAATTGCGAGTGCTGGAACGAATGCAATGTCGGGACAAACGGTTCTAGCTAAAATCTCATCGATGAATCCGGTTTTAGTTCAATTTAGTATTAATGAAACCGATTATTTAAAATTTTCCAAATCTGTAGCAGGCTTTAATTTAGCCGCTACTCCGGTTAAATTACTTTTAGCAGATGGAAGCGAGTATTCAGAAGTTGGTAAAATTACTGAAGTAAATCCGGGTCTTGATGCAAATACCGGCACATTGGCAATGAAGGCTCAGTTTGCAAATCCGAAGAATCTATTGATTCCAAGTATGTATTCTCGAATTCAGCTGGTTGGAGAAACTCGAAAAGATGTGATCGTGATTCCCGAACGTGCTGTTTTCATGCAATTGACAAAAAGCTTCGTCAATGTAGTTTCTGGGGAAGGTAAAGTAGAGATGCGCCCAATTACTTTAGGACCGAAAGCCGGAAACCAGATCGTTATTGTTGAGGCTGGTTTGCAGGCCGGGGATAGAGTCATAGTAGAAGGAAACATAAAAACCACTTATATGCCTGGTGCACCGGTGAAACCAATTGAAATGACACTAGAGGAAATTAAAAAATCCGCTGCTGCAACAAATTAGGAGGTAAGAGATGGCTCGATTTTTTATAACTCGCCCAGTTTTTGCCATTGTGATTTCCCTTGTCATGGTAATTGTAGGGGTATTGGCAGGACTTAATTTACCAATTGAACAGTATCCACAAATTTCTCCCCCCACAGTGAATGTGTCGACCCAATATCTTGGGGCCAATGCACAGGTAGTTGAATCGACTGTGGCCAATGCAATTGAACAGCAAGTAAATGGTTCTGAGGGCATGGTGGACATGCAAGCTACAAGTGATAACAATGGTAGTTACAGCTTGAATGTTACATTCGAATTAGAACGGGATCAAGATATGGCCACCGTTGATGTGCAAAATCGAGTGGCTACTGCCTTGGCCTCATTACCTACAGAGGTGACTAATTCGGGGGTAACCACAAAAAAACAATCACCCAATACGGTAATGTATTTTGCTTTATACTCACCGAATCAGACTTATGATCAACTTTTTCTTAAAAACTATGGGAGTATCAACTTTGTCAATGCACTAAAACGGGTTGACGGAGTTAGTACGGTTGGCGAATATGGTCCCGAGTATAGTATGAGAATTTGGCTCAAACCAGATCGGATGGCTCAATTAAATGTGACTTCCTTGGAGGTTGCAAATGCAATTCAAAAGCAAAGCGTACAAAGTCCGACAGGAACGATTGGGCAGCTCCCAGTGAAAGATGGGCAAGAGTTCCAATATTCCACTCGGATTGATAGTCTATTAAACGAACCGGAGGACTTCGAAAAAATCGTGATTCGTGCTTTGCCGGATGGCTCGTTTCTCCGAGTCGGTGATATTGCACGGGTCGAATTTGGTGCAAAACAATCGGCAGTTGTTGCGGATATCAATGGGAAAGAAGCGGCAGTATTTGCGATTCAATTGACTCCTGATGCCAATTCGATTACATCAGTACAAGAGATTGAAAAAGTGCTTGCAGAAGCTCAAAAGTCCTTTTTGCCAGATATGGAACTCAAAATTATGGTAGATAATACAAAATTTATTACCCAATCGATGCAAGAAGTGTTTAAAACTTTTATCGAAGCACTGATTTTGGTATTAATTGTAGTATTTGTCTTCTTACAGAATTGGCGAGCCACTGTGATTCCAATGCTTGCGATTCCAGTTTCTTTGATTGGTACCTTTGGAGCCTTTATGGTGCTTGGGTTTACCATTAATACATTGACCATGTTTGCAATGATCTTGGCCATTGGTCTGGTAGTAGATGATGCCATTATTGTGGTAGAAGCAGTAGAACATCATATTGATGAAAATAATTTATCGCCAAAGGAAGCGACTTTTCGGGCTATGGATGAGGTATCTGGCCCGGTTGTAGCGATTGCATTCGTTTTGGCTTCTGTATTTATTCCAGTTGCATTTTTTGGTGGTACTGTAGGAGTTCTATACAAACAGTTTGCTTTAACAATTACTGCTTCAATGGCTCTTTCAGCTTTTGTTGCCCTTACATTGACTCCCGCTTTATGTGCAATGCTTTTACGGCCTAGTGAGGAGCGCAAGCTGAATGCAAAGAGTCTTCTTGGAAGATTTTTTACCTGGTTTAACAAAACCTTTGATCGCATTTTAACGGGATATACAAACATTGTTCGCACTAGCTTATCCAATCTAAAGCTTTGGACCTTAATTATGGTTGTTATTACCGGTGGTGCTTTAGGCCTACTGATGACATTACCTACCGCTTTCGTACCAGATGAAGAC
>JAGOHU010000128.1 GCA_017995975.1 Negativicutes bacterium | reverse complement strand
CTCCCATTCGAAGAGATGGATTCAAGATTTCTTTATATTTTTCCAGCCATAGTTCTTGCTTTGGGGATCCAAGAGCTACAAATAAAATTTCTGCTTCTGATTGATTAATCATTTCAATAATCTTTTCATCTTCCGATTCCTGAAAAAAACCATCTTGAACCCCTACGATCTGAAGTCCCACAAACTTCTTCGTCATATTGGAAGCTGCAATTTTTACAGTCTGTGCTGATGCACCTAAAAAGAATACCTTGATTTTCTCGATAGCCGCTTTTTCCAATAAAGAATAAGCTAAATCAACTCCTGGAACCCGCTCTTTTAATGGAGTACCAAATTCTTTTGAAGCCCATACCACACCAGCCCCATCAGCAACGACAAGCTCTGCTTTTTGTAAAGCAAATTTTAGTTCACTATGATCTTGGGCCTGCATGATCATCTCTGCATTGGCAGTCATAATTCGAAAGTGCTTGCGCTCTTTTATTGCTTTTAGCGACAACTCAACAGCTTCAGCTAGAGTTACTAAATTTACTGGGATTCCCAATATTGATAGTTTTGACATCGTCCAACTTCCTTATTTTAATTATACGCTATAATTAGGAGCTTCGTTAGTAATTACTACATCATGAGGATGGCTTTCTTTCAGGCCAGCTCCGGTAATTCGAACAAATCGGGTCTTGGTTTTCATTTCTTCAATATTACGTACCCCACAATATCCCATGCTTGCACGTAAACCACCAATCAATTGAAATACGGTTTCTGAAAGAGCCCCTTTAAATGGAATTCTACCTTCGATTCCTTCGGGCACCAATTTATCTGCATTTTCTTGGAAATATCGATCTTTACTACCATCAGCCATTGCTCCTAAAGAGCCCATACCACGGTAAACTTTATAGCTTCTTCCTTGGTAGATAATGGTATCTCCGGGGCTTTCTTCGGTGCCTGCAAATAAATTCCCAATCATCACAGTACTTGCGCCAGCAGCAATTGCTTTTGCGATATCACCAGAATACTTAACTCCCCCGTCAGCAATGATCGGAACTCCATATTTACTTGCCATTAGGGCACAATCATATACTGCTGTAATTTGAGGGACCCCAATTCCAGCAATGATTCGAGTTGTACAAATCGATCCAGGACCAATCCCTACTTTCAAAGCATCAGCACCAGCTTTAATTAAGTCCTCTGCTGCTTCAGCTGTAGCGATATTTCCAGCAATGATTTGTAGTTCTGGATATATTTTTTTGACCTTTGCGACTGCATCGACAACCCCTTTTGAATGACCGTGAGCAGTATCAATCACAATCACATCCACTTTGGAAGCCACAAGGGTAGCAACTCGATCATACAAATCAGCACCAACTCCAACAGCTGCTGCTGCAAGTAATCGTCCATTCGTGTCTTTTGCTGCTAGTGGATATTTTAAGGTCTTTTCAATATCCTTAATTGTAATTAGCCCTTTTAGATGAAAATTTTCATCTATTAAGGGTAATTTTTCAATTCGGTTCTTCCATAAAATATCTTTTGCTTCATCTAAAGATGTTCCTACTGTCCCAGTAATCAATTCTTCAGTAGTCATTACATCTACGATTTTTTTGGTCAAGTCTGTTTCAAATCTCATATCGCGGTTTGTAATAATACCTACTAGTTTTCCTTCTTGATCTGTAATTGGAATTCCAGAAATACGATATTTTTCCATTAAAAAACTAGCATCTTGAAGGGTATGAGTTGGGAATAACGAAATTGGGTCCACAATAATACCATGTTCCGATCGTTTTACTTTATCCACTTCTTGAGCTTGGAGTTCGATTGACATATTTTTGTGAATAACCCCAATACCACCTTCGCGAGCCATTGCGATCGCCATACGAGCACTCGTAACAGTATCCATACCAGCACTTAGAAGAGGTATATTCAGGCGAATCTTTTTTGTTAACTGAGTTCCAATTTCGACTTCTCGTGGTAAAATTTCTGACTTTGCTGGTACTAGCAACACATCATCAAAAGTAAGAGCTTCTTTACCAAATTTTTCCATTTTCACTACCACCTCTTCAAAATAAAGCTTCCCATAATTATACCATAATTCACAGGCTAATGCTGATTTGTTTTCAAAAGCCAATGAGAAAATCGTTTATGCATTTCTTCTATGAAAATCTTCCATTTTTTTGGATTTTCGAGAATTTCAAAAGCAAAATCTCGAGTTTCTTTTAATATTTCTACATTCATAAATAAATCGGTGATTCGCAACTCGGGTAGTCCATGCTGCTTTTCTCCAAAAAATTCTCCTGGGCCTCGCAGCTTCAAATCCTCTTCTGCCAAAAAGAAGCCATCCCGAATCCTTTCCATTGCTTGAAGCCTTGAATTTTCTACTGACGAAGAGATTAAAATACAAAATGACTCCGCATCCCCTCGACCAACTCGACCACGCAATTGGTGCAATTGAGATAAACCAAAACGTTCGGCACTTTCGATGATCATTACTGTCGCATTTGCCACATGAACTCCAACTTCAATCACAGTCGTTGAAATCAACAAATCGATTTCGCGATTATGAAAATCTTCCATTACTTGGGCTTTATCTTTGCTCTTTATCTGACCGTGTAAAACTCCAATTCGAATTTGTTCATTAAAGATCATTTGCAGTTCCTTCTGCAAAGCTTCTACTGATTTCATTGGGAATTCAATATTTTCTTCAATAGCTGGAGCGACTACATATATTTGCTTTCCCTTTTTGATCTGATCCAAAGCAAATTGATAAACCTTCCTACGACTTGCTTCACCACGAACAAAAGTACGAATCTCCTTGCGCCCTTCTGGCATAGTAGTAATGGTGCTGATATCCAAATCTCCATATAAGGTCAGAGCTAACGTCCTCGGGATTGGGGTCGCAGTCATGACCAACATATCAGGAAAATTCCCTTTTTGTTGAAGTAATTTTCTTTGATTCACCCCAAATCGATGCTGCTCATCTGTAATCACAAGCCCCAGAGACTGAAATGAAACCGTCTCTTGTATCAATGAGTGAGTCCCAATCACAACTGAAATCGTCCCATTTCTTAGCTTTGCTAAAATCGCTTCTTTTTCTTTTTTAGCAACATTTTGAGTCAGCAAGGCAACTTGAATACCTAGTCCTTTGAAAAAATGACTGAGAGTTTCAAAATGTTGTTGAGCTAAAATTTCTGTAGGTACCATAAAAGCTCCTTGGAAGCCGCTTTCTACAGTCTTCACTAGACTTAGTGTAGCAACAACGGTTTTACCAGACCCTACATCACCTTGAAGCAGCCGTTGCATAGGACGAGTATCTTCCATATCTTTTTCAATTTCCATCCACGCTTCACTCTGTCCAGCGGTAAGCTTAAAAGGCAAAGTAGAATGAAATTTCTTGACAATTTTTCCTGATTTATGATGCTTTATCCCAACTGGATATTCTTCGGATAGTCGATGACGACGTTCGAGCAGTGCAGTTTGCAAAAACAATAATTCTTCATAGGCAAAGCGATAGCGAGCAAGCTCTAAGCTCTCGCTACAACTCGGAGCATGAATTTCTTTAATGGCTTTTGCTCTTTCTGTCCAATTTTTATCTTTGCAAAAAGAGACAGGGAAAATCTCTTCAATAATATCTAATTTCAAAACTTGTTGTATCAATCCAGCAAACCAATGGGGAGATAATTTCTGCGCCAATGGATAAACAGGAATTAAACCATTCTCATTTTTATTGTCCTGAAAATCTACAAGGTTCAATTTGGGGTGCGATATGCTCCAAGATGAACTTTTTCTGGAAAGTTTCCCTGTAAAGTGTAGTTCTTCTCCAATTGTAAACCGATTGCGTAAATAAGGTTGGTTAAACCAAAATAACGAAATATTTTGATCTGCCGCTTCGATCAGAACTTTGAGGATGGTTTGACCCCTCCGAGGACGATATTGTTGAACCTGTTTGATAAAGCCGAAAGACTCAATGATAACCCCCTCTTCCCATTCACTGCTGGTCGATGAAGACTGGAAGCGATCATAACGCCGAGGAAAATAATAAAGCAAATCTTCTAGAGTATAAATTCCAGCCTCTTCAAGAACTAACTTTCTTTTTGGGCCTACTCCCTTCAAAGAATCCAAGCTTCGGGCTTTTGCTTTTTTACTCATCCAATTCACCCCACAATAAATAGTAATATGGAAAAACTCCCAGCATAAGCTGAGAGTTTGTTTTTATTCTTGTTCTTGACTAGTAGACTCTTTAGTAAGCAAGACTTTTCGAGAAAGATTTACACGGCCTTGACGGTCGATTTCTGTTACTTTCACAGTAATTTCATCCCCCACCTTAACCACATCTTCTACTTTTTCAACTCTCTCGTGAGCCAGTTGAGAAATATGTACTAAGCCTTCCTTACCAGGGAGAAGCTCTACAAATGCGCCAAAAGTCATCAAACGAGTTACTTTCCCTGCATAAACTTCTCCAACTTGAACTTCTCTTACCAAGTTTTCGATCATGGTTTGAGCAATTTGCCCACTTTTTGGATCTACTGCAGCAATAAAGATACGTCCATCATCTTCGATGTCAATTTTAGCGCCGCTTTCTTCAACGATTTTTTTAATCATCTTTCCACCAGGGCCAATAATTTCTCGAATTTTATCTGGATGAATTGTCACAGTAATAATACGTGGTGCATAATCAGAAAGTTCTTCCCTTGGTTTTTCTAGAGTAGCAGTCATTTTATCAAGGATAAACAATCGGCCTTGGCGAGCTTGCTCTAGAGCTGACTCTAGAATTTCCCGGCTAATTCCATGAATTTTGATATCCATTTGAATCGCAGTAATCCCCGCAGCAGTTCCGGCTACTTTAAAGTCCATATCGCCTAGCGCATCTTCGAGTCCTTGAATATCCGTTAGAATACTGTGATGATCTCCATCTTTCACAAGACCCATCGCAACTCCTGATACAGGGGCTTTAATTGGTACTCCCGCATCCATTAAGGATAACGAGCTACCGCAAACACTGGCCATTGAGGACGAGCCATTGGACTCTAAAATTTCTGAGACCAATCGTAGGGTATAAGGAAATTCGGCTTCGCTTGGAATCACTGGAATCAATGCTTTTTCTGCAAGAGCTCCGTGACCAATTTCACGTCGTCCTGGGGAACGCATTGGGCGAGCTTCACCTACACTGAATGGAGGGAAGTTGTAGTGATGCATGTAACGTTTCGATGTTTCTGGATTGATTCCATCGAGAAGTTGATCTTCACTCAATCCACCTAGAGTTGTCACAGTGAGAGCTTGGGTCTGACCACGGGTAAATAATGCACTTCCGTGTACTC
>JAGOHU010000127.1 GCA_017995975.1 Negativicutes bacterium | reverse complement strand
AGTCGATTAACCTTGAAAATTTGTTATACTAATAAAAAAGCGAAAGGGTGGGGAGCATGGCAGGAAAGATGCCGGTTCAGGTGGAGCTAGGTGATATTGCTCAGATGAAAAAGACTCATCCTTGTGGTTCTTATCGGTGGGAGATTACTCGGACGGGAATGGATATTGGTCTCAAATGTGAGGGTTGTGGTCATCGAGTGATGATTCCGCGACCAAAATTTGAAAAATCCTTGAAAAAATTATTTCCCAAAATAGTGGAAGAATAATCCTAAATAGGGTAATTTCCTCTATTTAGATGGAGGCGAAAATGGAAAGAGTGATTCATCCTTTTGATCCAGTAAGTGATAGCAAGTCTAAAATTTTGATTTTAGGTACAATGCCTTCGCCAACATCGAGGGAAACAGGTTTTTACTATTCTCACCAGCGAAATCGCTTTTGGAAAGTCTTGTCTTTAGTGGTTGAGCAAGAATTTCCCGCGACGATACCAGAACGCAAGGCATTTCTTTTGAAAAATCGAATTGCTTTGTGGGATGTTTTGGGGCAGTGCGAGATACAAAATGCGGAAGATGGAAGTATTGAAAATCCAATTCCAAATAATCTACTGACTATTTTTAATAGCTCAGATATTCAAGCGGTTTTTACAAATGGTAAAACTCCAGAAAAGCTTTATAAAAAATATTGGGCCCATAAATATCCTTTCCTGGAACCAATTGGTTTACCTTCAACTAGTCCAAGTAATTGTAGATGGTCTTTAGGCGATTTGGTGAAAGAGTATGAAAAAATGTTACCCTTCTTAAAATGAAACTGAGGCGAGATAACATAATCTCGCCTCAGTTTTTTTGCAATTATCTCACTGCCCAGCCAAGCGGAGTATCTTGACCTGGATCGAGAAGAATGACATCGCCTTCGTCGTCTACTGAGCCCATGACGAGGCATTTACTTTTGAAGCCTGCAACTCGTTTGGCAGGTAAGCCGAGGGCGGCGATGATACGGCGACCGATGAGGTCTTCTTCTTTGTAGCGCCGAGTCAATTGGGCTGAGGTCTGCCTTTTTCCAGCTGGACCAAAATCAATTTCCAATTTATAGGCCGGTACTCGAGCTTCAGCGAAAAATAATGCACTTTGAATGACTCCGACTCGAATGTCTAAACCAACTAGATCAGCAAATTCTCTCATGACAGTACCTCCTTAATTTCTTTTATTATACCATTGGCAGGGAAAAGAGAGGGAAAGTCGAATTATCAAATATGTGTTTACTTGGTAGCTAATTGTATTTTAGTAGTTGATCTTAATGAAGAGATATGAAGGAGGATAAAATTATGTCAGATAAAGCTGTAATTTATACCCGTGGTGGAGATCAAGGAATGACTAGCTTGCTCGATGGGACTCGGGTAAAAAAATATGATATCCGGGTGGAGAGCTATGGGACGATTGATGAGCTGAATTCTCAGATTGGCTTTGCTCATCACTATTTAGAGCAAGAAGAGATGAAGCTTCAAATGAGGGAAGTACAACGGGATTTATTTGGCGTAGCTGCTGAATTGGCGGATCCTTCGGGAGAATATAAAGCGGGCTTTACGGACGAAACGATCAAAAAATTGGAAAATTGGATTGATGGGGCCTTGAAGCTTTATGATCCAGCACCGAAATTCATCGTTCCTGGCACCAATATGGCTTCTGGAGCTATGCATGTGACCCGAACGGTCTGTCGTCGTGCAGAACGCTTAATGGTGCATGTAAATGACGAAACTCCAATCAATCCATTGCTCATCAAATATGTAAATCGACTATCTGATTTACTCTATACCTTTGCTCGCTACACTGAAGAGTGCCAAGAGTTGGTCAATCCGAATGGGGATGAAGAAGGCAATGTGTGTAAAGTGAGATAAATAGCCCCAAAGAGGTATTTATGGCATCAAAGAATTACGAAAGAATTTAATAGTGGTTTTAGGTAGTGCTTTTGTTGAGCTTCAAGATGAAAAGAATCATGATGAAGGTTATCAATGAGCACTACTTTATATGCTTGAATACGATTTATTATAATGGTGGACTAAGAATCTGTATGAAGGAACTGATTGACTGGAGAAAAACCTTATTTTGATGAAACGAGTAGAAATATGGGGAGGGGTTCAAAAATGAAAGAAATTTCTGTAAAAAAAATTACTGAGGCTGTGAAGAAAATATGTATTGATGCGTGTTGTCATTTGCCGGCGGATGTGAAGGAAGCTTTTGAAAAGGCTAAGGCGACCGAGTCGTCCCCTAGTGGGCAGGAGATATTGGATCAACTTTTGGAGAATGCTCGCATTGCAGACGAGGAAGAAGTGGCAATTTGTCAGGATACAGGCTTGGCAGTTATTTTTTCCGAAGTAGGGCAGGATATTCACTTTGTAGATGGGGATTTTGAAGAGGCAATTCATGAGGGAGTTCGTCAGGGCTATGTGGAAGGTTATTTGCGAAAGTCGGTAGTAGCAGAGCCACTTTTTGAGCGACTGAATACGAAAGATAATACTCCGGCGATTATCCATACTCGGATTGTACCAGGGGATCAGTTGAAGCTACGAATGGGCCCCAAAGGAGCAGGTAGTGAGAATAAAAGTGCGGTCAAGATGATGGTGCCAGCTGATGGGATCGAAGGGGTCAAAAAATTTGTAGTAGAAACTGTGAAGAATGCGGGAGCCAGTGCTTGTCCACCTATGGTGATCGGAGTTGGAATCGGTGGCACCATGGAAATGGCGGCTCTCTGCTCGAAAAAAGCGGCAGTGCGAGATATGGCGACCGTGAATCCGGACCCACGATATGCAAAGCTGGAAGAAGAATTACTGGAACTGATCAATCAAACTGGAATTGGCCCTCAAGGCTTGGGAGGCAATACGACCGGGGTCAAAGTACATATTGAATGGTATCCTACACATATCGCCAGCTTGCCAGTGGCGGTAAATATCAATTGCCACGCGGCTCGTCACAGTGAAGTCTTACTATAAGGAGGAAGAGAGAAATGGAAAAGAAAACGATTTCGATTACTGCGCCTCTGACTCCAGAGGTGGCTAAAAGTTTGCGATCTGGTGATGTGGTACTAATCAGCGGGACCATCATAGCGGCCCGAGATGCGGCTCATAAGAAATTGACCGAAGCCTTGGCTCGGGGTGAAGAGTTGCCCGTCGATTTGACTGGTGCGGTGGTCTATTATGTAGGGCCTGCTCCAGCCAAGCCGGGCTATGCGATCGGGTCGGCTGGGCCAACTACTTCGGGGCGGATGGATGCCTATACACCGACGTTGCTCGATCAAGGAATGCTTGGGATGGTGGGCAAAGGAGCTCGCAATCAGGCCGTAGTGGATGCGGTGAAAAAGCATGGAGCGGTCTATTTCGCAGCTACTGGCGGTGCAGGTGCTTTGATCGCTAAATCAATTAAAAGCTACACAGTCCTTGCTTATGGTGACTTGGGCCCCGAAGCGGTAGCCGCAATGGAAGTAGAAAATTTTCCTGCCATTGTGGTACTGGATTCGGAAGGGAATGACTACTACGAAGAGGGCCAAAAGCCTTATCGGAAGGGGTAGTTCAGATGGTGAATAAAGAACGAACTCGTTGTTATGCTTATTTCTATATAAGAGGAATTTTTGATCCTGTGCAAGTTACGAAAATGCTAGGAGTAACACCTCATGAAAGTAATGCAATCGGTGACCCAGGAGTACAAGGACGACCTTATCGATGGGCTAGTTGGTCTTGTGGTATGACTCGTGTTGATTACCCAAACCATGAGATAGAGTGTATTAAGGTTATTAAAGAGTTAATTGGGAAAGAAGATTTACTAAATCAGATTAAAGCGAGTAATGAAGATGTGGAATTTTGGTTGGAAATTGTCCCAACCATTTGTGAAGGCGAGCCACCAGTTATTACTTTTGGGAAAGAAGTAATTCAATTTTGCCATTTAACAGGGACTGATTTTGATCTTGATATGTATGTTTATCCTTTTGAAGAACAAAATAGTGAATTAGATTGAGGTGAAGAATGGCAATAAAATATTTTGTGGTAGATGCTTTTGCAACGGAGCAATTTAAGGGAAATCCGGCAGGAGTTTGCCTACTTGAGGAAGAACTGGAACCATCGCTGATGCAGAAGATCGCTTTTGAAAATAATTTGTCTGATACGGCTTTTGTGTGGAAAAAAGATGGAGAATATTATCTTCGCTGGTTTACTCCGAAGGAAGAAATTCCTCTGTGTGGTCATGCTACTCTGGGGACTGGTTATGTGCTTTTTGAAATATTAGGAGTACAGGAAGATAAAATTGATTTTCATACTCAAAGCGGGATTGTATCAATTGAGAAAAAGGGGGATACTTTTTGGCTGGATTTTCCGGTAAAAGAGATCGAAAAATGCGAGGCTCCTGAAATTTTGAGAGAAGCGATTGGAGTAGATTATCAAGAAACTTTTGTATCTCGAAATTTAATTGTGATTTTAGAGTCGGAAGAGCAAGTTGCAAATTTGCAACCCAACTTTGATGCTCTGAAAAAGATTAATCATATTCATGGGGTGGTGGTGACTGCACCGGGGGAATGTTGCGATTTTGTATCACGGTTTTTTGTTCCCAATACAGGAGTAACTGAGGATCCTGTTACCGGATCGACACATACTGAATTGATGCCTTACTGGACAAAAAGACTGGGTAAAGACCATCTGAAAGCTCGTCAGCTGTCTCAAAGAGGCGGAGATTTGGAATGTATTTTAGATGGAGATCGGGTGCGGATCGGTGGGCAAGCAGTGCTCTATTTAACTGGCGAAATACTTTTGTAACAAAATACAATCTTGTAAATGATCAATAAAAAAAGCTCAAAGGTGATTAATCACCTTTGAGCTTTTTGTGTAGTTCTATAAATTTTTCGGGGCCGGATTTTTGGATTCACAAGGAACATTTACTTGGCATTTACCACAACCATACCAAGGGGAATGTTTTTCTAAAATGGAATCGAGGAAAGCGGAGCAGGTATCATGATTTTTGCCATTTTCAAAACTGATTGCACCAACAGGACAATTTTTAATACATTTTCCACACAAGACACAATTTTCGTCGATCCGACTAAAAGAAGCAGAGTCATCCGGAAGGAGAAGCTCGGTAATCACACTGGTGAGGCGGCCGGCAATTCCTTTTTCTGTAATTAGTCCTTTGGAAAGGCTAAAAGTGCCAAGCCCACAAGCATAAGCAATGTGCCGCTCCGACCAATTGCTGGTGTATAGCTGGTTGATTTGGTGGTGATCCTGGCTGGTATTCATGAGAAATTTTGGATCAATGGAAGGGGCAAGAGAAGGAAAT
>JAGOHU010000126.1 GCA_017995975.1 Negativicutes bacterium | reverse complement strand
AGGGGTAAGCTATGGAAAGTTATTTTCATAGCCTTCTGTTGTTACGATTTTATCCGTTTGATGATTCTGCAAAAAATAATATGCCTTATGATTGTTTGGTGAAAGAAAAATTATATTTCTGGTAGATTTAGAAAACAAAAAGAACTCTGGATTCTGCAATTGCAGTGCCCAGAGTTCTTTTCGTTTGTTTTAGATCCCATAAAAGATTCAATGATTTATTTTTCCTGATCTTTTCGTTTGGTGTATTCTTCTTTTGCATTCATGAAGGTGCTTTGAAGTTTTCCTAGGATATCGTCCTCATCGTCTTCATCCTTGTCTCCTGCTTGATCTGGCTGGGCAGTGGAAAATGATTTGGCACCATAGCCAATGACTCCCAGTCCGATCAGGGAGATGAGAGCAACTCCGCCCCAGGTTCCTAAGAATTCATGGATTGTGCCTACCAGAAGCATGGTCAGGACTCCGGCGGCTCTTTTACGTCCGCTTCCCATACTTAGTCGGGCTCCTTCGTCTAAGTCACTGCCGATGGAAAAATAAGCATAGGCCAGAACAAGAATAAAGATTCCCCAAAAAATAGTATAAATTGCGCTTTTTTGTTCTCTTGATAACATAATGGTTGTTTCGTCCTTTCGTATCAGCATATTGGATGATAGTGGTCCATTATCTAAAATTAGACAAAAATGAAAGGATTCCTTCTTAAAATGAATTGTTAAATAAAAAAGCACCTCTTCGATCCTGTTTTTTACATGACCTAAGAGGTGCTATGAGGGAACTGTGGTATTTTTTGTGGTTATTTTGGGGACTGTAGAATTGCTTTTTAAATTTGATTCTCAGTATCTTTAAGAGACTTCAGACCATATTTTTTCCATGTCCTCATCAGTCAGCACATTAATCTCTTCAAAGCCTAATGATTGCAATAATTTTTGGCTTGCCTTGATTCCAGAGCTGTTTTTAAAGACTCCTACCGATTTGATATCCCAATTTTCTACACTGATAAATTGCCCGCCTTCATCACTATCGGTTAAGTTTAACAAAAGAGGAGATGATAGAGTACCGGAGACTTCGAGGCAAGGAAAGTCGTCACAAAGAATGCAGTGTTTTTTTGCTGTGAGATTTCCCAATATCGTGATATCGCAATCTTGGGTTAGCAGGGTATCCACAGTCACATCACCAAGTATAAGTAGGTGACCGGTTCCGAAGAGAGATAATGTTTTGACTGAGACATTTCCCTTTACAATTACAATGGCATATTCATCATCAAAGTTAAAGTCCTCATCGGCAATGGGTTCCTCTAAGTACATTACCGGATTGTAGTCTTCGCAATAGCTGGCAAATTCCTCATCAAAATTTTGAGCATCGATTTCGATGTCGCTATGGTTATCACTGATTACAGTAATTAACCAATTTTTCACCACTAGGGGAAGGCTCTTTACTTGTTCAAGGGTCATTTCTTCAAAATTCATTCATTTTCCTCCGGCTCGATCAAAATACAATATTATTTTAATAGGCTAATTTAGGTAGGGTGTTGGCTCCATGCTCCATGACGGTGATGGTGAAGTCTTGGGGCAATTGTTTTTTTGCCATTTCGTAGGCTTCGTTTACATCGGTGGCGAAGTGGAGACCTGCTTTTTCGATGAATTCTTTATTTTGTGGTTCGCTTACAAGAATAATGGTCATTTTTTGAGCCATCAAGGTGAGGTAGTAGGCGATATAGCCTGGGATGGTGTAGCCTGCCCGAAGGGTGTCTTCAAATTTGAGCAGGTCATTGGTGTACTGAAACCAGCCAGAGAAATCTGGGGGCTCCATGATGTCTGGGCAGGCTAGGAGAGCGATGACCACTCCACCGGGTTTGGCTGCATGATAGGCATTGTCCAAGGTTTTTGAGCCTTGGTAGAGATTGATGTCTTTTGGAAAGCCCCCAGCTGAAGCAATGACCAGATCGGTCTTTTCTTCTACTTGGATTCCGTAGATTTCTTCGACTCGGCGAGTCCCTTCCATCCAAGCTTCACGCCAGTGGCCAGTGAAGATATTACAAAGCTGGCCTTCAGGATTGATGGTTACGTTGATTAAGAAGTCCGGCGAGACGATTTGGGCACAGGCCATTTGGTCATCGTGCATTTCATTGGTATAGATATTGCTGGATGCACAATTTGGATTGGAGCCGCCGCCCCGTTCTTTGGCAAGACTGAGGCTATGGTTTTGTTGGACTGCTTTGTAGGAGCTGATCCCAGGCATGACCGATTTTCTACCGCCACCAAAGCCTGCGATGAGATGGTACACGATGCCACCTAGGAGGATTAAGCGATCTGCTTCATGGGCATGCTTATTGATAGCCAGCTCGGTGCCATATTCGGTAGTGCCCACATAGACCAGTTCGTCGTCATTTTTACATTCATGTTGGATGACCTGGACTCGTTTAAGGACTTCTTCCCCATAGACTGCTAGGTCTTCCGCCGGAGTATGAGGGCGATGAGTCCCTAGGGCCACAACTAATTTGATATTTTCGTCAGGAATCCCTGCTTCGTTTAGTTCGTTGAACAGAGGAGGGAGGATTAGCTCGTGACGAATCCAAGCTCGGGTCAGGTCGCTGACCACAATGCAGACGGTCTCGCCGGCCGATACGATATTCTGTAGAGGCGGGGTACCATTCGGATTGCGAAGGGCTTCGATGACTGCTGCTGGGATATCTTCAATCGCGAGTGCTTCGTTGCCTTCTACTTGGTTGATGACTTGTTGAGCTGGCAGGGAAATGGTCTGAGTTCCTTTGCCAAAACCGAGTTCAAATGTTTTCATAGTGGATTCTCCTCTCGATGTTACAGAGTTACATATAAAAATTATACCACGAAAGTAGGGATATTTTAAATGGAAAATAAAAAAACAGAAAGGATTATTTTCTTTTAGAAGGAGTTTGAGACTATTTTCGCTAATTTGAAATGAAAGAGTAAAAATGAAGGAGGGCAAAGATGTTACCTACGATTGGCTTTATTGGAACTGGTGTGATGGGAAAAAGTATGGCTAGCCATTTGCTAGCTGGAGGATATTCGGTACGGGTTTATAATCGAACTGAGGAGAAAGCAAAGGATTTGGTCGAGCAAGGGGCGATTTGGTGTGAGTCACCCAAAGTGGTCGCTTCTGAGTCGGATCTTATTATTACGATGGTTGGTTTTCCTAAAGATGTGCAGAGTGTCTATTTGGGGCCGGAAGGGCTGATTGAAAATAGTCGGGCTGGAACTCTTTTGATTGATATGACTACTTCAAGTCCAATTTTGGCCGAGGAAATCGAGAAGGAAGCGATGATCAAGGGGCTTTATGCTTTGGACGCCCCGGTGTCAGGTGGTGATGTTGGTGCTCGGGAAGCTCGCTTATCCATCATGGTCGGGGGAGAAAAGGAAGCTTTGGCTCAGGCAATGCCAGTCTTTAAAGTGATGGGAAAACAAATTTCTCATATGGGAAAAGCTGGGATGGGTCAGCATACCAAGATGAGCAATCAAATTGCGATCGCCTCCAACATGATGGGAGTTTGTGAGGCTTTGTGGTATGCCGAGCGCAGTGGCTTGGATGGGAAGCAAGTCTTAGAAGCGATCAGTGCTGGTGCGGCGGGTAGTGCTTCTCTGGTGAATCTGGGGCCTCGTATTTTGCGAAAAGATTATGCACCGGGCTTTTATATAAAGCATTTCATTAAGGATATGAAGATTGCTCTGGATAGTGCAGAAGAAATGAAAATTGATCTACCCGGGCTGAAATTGTCGCTGAAGCTCTATGAAGAGTTGGCCCAAAAAGGTCATGAAAACGAAGGAACTCAAGGACTGATCCAGTGGTATTATACACAAGTTTAGTAGAAGAGAGGTTTGAGTAAATGAATTATAGAATTACACCTTTGCTGATGAGTGGGTTGTTGCTTTTTCCCGGGTCGATTTCCATGGCTGCTGATGAAGTGCCAGACCGAAGTACGATTCCTTTTGAGCATAAATGGGATTTGAGCCATTTGTATTTATCTGATCAGGCTTGGGAAGAAGCGGTAGGTCAGATGCCAAAGATGATCGAAGGAGTGCAAAAATATAAAGGGACGTTGGGCGATTCGGCAGAAACCATTTTGGAGTGCTTTCAAGCTCGAGATGATTTGAATCGAAATTTATCTCGCATTTATGCTTATGCTCGGATGCATTTAGATACGGATCAGACCAATGGACAGTATCAGACTATGCAGGGAAAAGCTCAGTCTGTGTTGAGCGAAGCAGGAGCAGCGGCCAGCTTTATTGAGCCAGAATTACTGACTTTGCCAGAAGATGTGCTGGAAGAGTATGCAATGGATCCACGATTTAAAGATTATAAAGTCTATTTGCAGGAATTACTTCGTCAGAAAGCTCATTTACTGAGCCCAGCAGAGGAAAAGATATTGGCAGCCACTTCCACGATTGGAGCGGCACCTCAGAATATCTTTGGGGCCTTGTCTTATGGAGATATGAAATTTCCTTCCGTATCCAATGATAAAGGGGAGGCTTTTGTGCTTTCGGAAGGTCGCTTTGGCACGCTGGTGAAGTCACCGGATCGAAAAGTGCGTAAAGAAGCTTTTGAGACCCTTTTGACCACCTATTCTCAATATCGAACCACTTATGCGGCTTTACTGAGTTCTTCGGTACAAAAGGACCATTTTTATTCGTCTCAGAGGAAATATGAAAGTGATTTGGATGGGGCTTTGTCGCCCAACCTAATTCCGACTTCGGTTTATCACAATTTAGTAGATAGGGTAAATGATCGGTTACCTTTGCTACATCGCTATATGGGCATCAAGAAAAAAGCGATGGGGCTTGAGGAACTTCACTTGTACGATCTTTATGTACCGATTCAGGAAAATCCTTTTGGCCCTTTTTCCTATGATCAAGGAGTCCAGGTCATGATGGCTGGGTTGGCTCCACTAGGTGAAGAGTATGTGGGAGACTTGAAAAAAGGGATGACCAGTGGTTGGATTGATCGATATGAAAATAAAGGAAAACGCTCCGGAGCTTATTCGTGGGGAGTCTATGGGGCTCATCCTTTTGTATTGCTCAATTATCAAAATAAATTGGATGATGTGCTGACCTTGTCTCACGAGATGGGTCATGCCATGCACAGCTACTATAGCCAGAAGTATCAGCCTTACTCGAATTCGGACTACACGATCTTCTGTGCCGAGGTGGCTTCGACCACCAATGAGGCTTTGGTGCTACGACACTTGCTGAAAAATGCGAAAACCAAAGAAGAGCGGATATTCCTTCTCACTCAAATGGCTGAGTCGATCCGAACCACCCTGTATCGCCAGACCTTATTTGC
>JAGOHU010000125.1 GCA_017995975.1 Negativicutes bacterium | reverse complement strand
AGCTACTCCAATGGCATAGGCCAACTGGAGTTCGCATTGATCTGCCAAACCAGCAGCTACCACATTCTTCGCCGCATAGCGAGCTGCATAAGCAGCCGAACGGTCTACTTTTGTTGGATCCTTACCGGAGAAAGCACCGCCTCCGTGACGAGCCATCCCGCCATAAGTATCTACAATGATTTTACGTCCTGTAAGACCAGCATCTCCTTGAGGTCCTCCAATCACAAAACGGCCAGTTGGATTTACATAGTATTTTGTATTTTCATCCAACAATGCGGCTGGCACTACTGGCTCAATTACATGGGTAATGATGTCTGTATAAATTGTCTCAAGCTCTACTTCTGCACGATGTTGAGTTGATACAACCACTGTATCAATGCGAATAGGTTTATTATTTTCGTCATATTCAACAGTTACTTGAGTTTTTCCATCTGGACGCAAGTAAGGTAATACTCGCTCTTTGCGCATCTGAGCTAAGCGACGAGCCATACGATGAGCCAGAGCAATGGGAGTCGGCATGTATTCAGGAGTTTCGTTGGTTGCATAACCAAACATCATCCCTTGGTCGCCAGCTCCAACAGAGTCTTCTGCATCTTGATCTCCTTTGCGTGATTCGAGAGCTTCATCTACTCCTTGAGCAATATCAGGAGATTGTTCATCAATTGAAACTAAAATTCCGCAAGTATCTGCATCAAAACCAAATTTAGCACGAGTATATCCAATTTCACGAATGGTTTGACGAACAATTTTAGGAATATCTACATAAGTCTGGGTTGAAATTTCACCGACCACATGTACTTGACCTGTCGTAACAAGAGTCTCACAGGCTACACGAGCATTTGGATCCTTTTCGAAAATCGCATCTAAAACTGCATCAGAGATTTGGTCCGCAATTTTATCTGGATGCCCCTCGGTTACTGATTCAGATGTAAAAAATTTGTGTTTTTTCACTTTTAACTTTCCCCTCTCTTTTTTTACAATAAAAAAACTCCCATGAAGGGAGCATTAAATCTCCCATCTAGCAAAGATCACTCTTTGCGGAATTGGCACCGTTTCACAAATGTGATGGTTGCCGCAGCTTCATCGGGCCTATCCCTCCACTGCTCTGGATGAGTCTATATTCAATTACAACTACATTCTATCGAATCTTACGAAAAAAATCAATCCTTTTCTGGTGAGATTAATTTTACAATTTCATTTAGTATGTGATGAGCTACCTCATCTTTTGAGGCAATTGGCAAAATCTCACTTGTTCCGCTAGGTGTAATGATACGAATTTGGTTCGTATCACTATTAAAAGTAGAGTTAGGGTTTGAAACATCATTCGCAATCAACATATCAAGCTTTTTTGAGTGTAGTTTCTTTTGCCCATTTTCAATCAAATTTTCTGTTTCAGCTGCAAAGCCAACCACAATTTGATTCTTCTTTTTCTTAGCTACTTCTTTTAAAATATCTGGGTTTTCTACCAGATGAATTTCTAAGGGCTGGTTTGTTTTTTTTAGTTTTTGATTACTAATTTGAGTGACTCGATAATCTGCCACCGCAGCAGCTTTAATCAAAATAGTCGATTCGTCAAAAGCTCCTAAAACAGCCTCGTACATCTCCTGAGTTGACTCAACTAAGGTCACAGGAATTCCCTTGGGAATCTCTACGCTAATCGTACCTGCGATCAGATGAACTTCCGCCCCTCGGTCTACTGCGGCTTTCGCAATAGCAATCCCCATTTTTCCGCTCGAACGATTGCCGATAAATCTCACTGGATCAATTGCTTCTTGTGTCCCGCCAGCGGTGACTAATACTTTTTGTCCTTTTAAGTCTTGCGTTTTTGGTAGTAAAATCTTTTCTATTTTTTCAAAAATTTCAAGCGGTTCGGGCAAGCGCCCTGGCCCAAAAGTACCGCAAGCCATGGAACCAATTCCGGGATTCATTACCAGATAACCAATCTTATCAAGTTTTTTTAGGTTCTCTTGTACAATCCCATGCAAATACATCTGGTCATTCATCGCAGGAACAACCAGAACAGGAGCACGAGTTGCCAGCAAGGTGGTGCTTAACATATCATCAGCAATCCCCGAAGCAATCTTCCCGACCATATTTGCCGTTGCTGGAGCGACAACAAATAAATCTGCCCTTTGAGCCAAAGCAATATGCTCTACATTCCATTTTTTAGGCTCATCCCACATTGATGTGATTACCGGTTGGCCTGTTATTTCACGGAAAGTAAGGGGAGTTACAAATTCAGTGGCTGATTTGGTCATGATGACAGTTACTTCTGCATTCGCTTTTCTCAAGCGGCTGGCGAGTTCAACTACTTTATAAGCCGCAATCCCACCACACACACCCAATACAATTTTCTTGCAAGTAAACATAACAACCTCTTTATTTCACGTTTTCGCGAATTCTTTCAAAAGCAGTGTTCCCTTTGGCGATATCATTCAATGCTGCTGTTACCGCTTTGTCTTGCTCAGTTAGTTCATTATTTGCCATCATTTCTCGAGCTCTTTTGGCAGCCAAAGATACCAATGTATATTTGCTATCCACATGATTCAACAAAATATCTAGCGACGGACGTACCATATATTTCTCCTCCTCTTATACTCTACTTACTACTTTTAATAGATAGACCCGTGTTGCTGCATATGATTTACCACATACAGGTTACGGTTCATTCGGCATTTTTCAGCAGCTAATATTTGTTCAATTTGGTCTACTGCTACCTCGATTTCATCATTCACGACTAAATAATCATATTGAAATGCAGAACCAATTTCCAGTTGAGCCGATTTGAGACGACGATCCATTGCTTCTGGTGTTTCACTGGCTCTTTTTTGGATTCGCTCAGCCAGCTCTCGCAATGACGGAGGCATCAAAAAGATGAAAACACCTTGAGGAAAGCGACTTTTGACTTGCAAAGCTCCTTGGGTATCAATCTCTAGAACGATATCTTGCCCCGAATCCAAGGCTGCCCGAACTTCTTCTCGCGGAGTACCATAAAAGTTCCCGTACACTTCAGCCCACTCCAACAATTGGTCATTACTCATCATGTCCTGAAACTCATCGGAAGTTCGGAAATAATAATTTTTCCCCTCTACTTCACCGCTTCGAGGCTCTCTTGTAGTGACTGAGACTGAAAATTGCAATTGAGAATTACGAGACATCAAGCTTTTACAGACCGTTCCTTTTCCTGTAGCAGAAGGACCTGAGATTACAATTAATACTCCTGGTTTCTTTTTTGTTGAATCCGGCATATTTTTAGTTCCTTTTCGTATTTTGAAGTTTATTTTTCTTTATTCAACAATCCTAAGGGATTCTAAAATGATTGTCAATCGAAAAAACGATTTAAAAGCTGATTTTCTAATGGTTTTTCTTAATTGTTGAAAATTGACCGGCCTATCTGCCAATGCTATACTCAAGTACAAATCATCAAAGGAGCATAAAAAAATGGCATTAGATGGAATCACAGTTCGAAATCTAGCTAAAGAGTTAAATTTCACTCTTGCAGGTGGCCAAATACAAAAAATTCATCAACCAGACTCTCAAAACCTTTATTTTGTTATTCGTAAAAATGGCGTAGAATATCCCCTCGCATATTCTGAATCTATGCCATTTTCTCATTTACGTATTTGTCAGGGCGAAACCCCCTTGAATCCCGAAACTCCAAGCTCGTTTTGTATGCTTCTTAGAAAGTATTTAATTGGAGGGCGCATTGGAGAAATCAAACAAATTGATTGGGATCGAGTTATTGAGATTACTGTAGATTACCAAAGCGGATCGAAAATCTCAAGTAACCGAATCATTGTTGAATTAACAGGACGATTAACAAATTTCATCTTGGTAAATAACGAAGGGATCATTTTAGATGCGCTCCATCGAATACCAGCCCATAAAAATTTGTATCGAACAATTCTGCCCAATCAGAAATATCATTCCCCACCACCTCAAGAAAAATGTCCACCTGACGATTTCGAAGTGGACCGGATGGTTCATTCATTCTTTCAATTGAATGAAAATCAAGCAATTGCTAAAGCATTACAAGATCGATTTGATGGGTTTGGCCCAGATTTTATTGCAGAGATCCTTTTCCAAGCCCAAATCGAAAAAAAAACTCTCGTTAGCCAACTCTCACTAGGTTCTATGGAAAGTATTTTATCTATTCTCAAAAAGAAGATCGCCCAATTGTTAAGCTTGCCTGATCCTCACTACTATCTATCTTTACTAGGAAATTCATCGAAAGTCTCACCAATCAAATATGATCATTTTATTGATTATTCGAGCATCTCTGCTAAGACCATCAGCGAGGCCACGGAAAAACTTTCTGAAGTCTCTTCCAAATCATTTGGGCCAAAGAAAATTTGGCTTGATTTAATCGACAAAGAATTGAAAAGGCTCCTTTCACGCCAGAAAGCTCTTCTGACTGATAGAGACAATTGGTTAAATTCCCCTTCTTATCAGCTCTGGGGTGATCTGCTAATGATTTACCTAAATCAAGTACCTCGTTGGCTTCCAGAAGTCTCTTTGGAAAATTTATTTGATGAAAAGGATCCTACTACTTTACTCACAATCCCTCTCAACTCAAATAAATCCGCTTTAGAAAACGCAAACACTTTCTATCATATGCAACAAAAAGCAAATCGGGCTCAAAATAATATTGAGCTACAACTTCAAAAATTAAACCAAGATTTATCTTATTATGAGTCCCTTTCTCACCATCTCGAAAACGCAACTACTTCTGAGGAATTGGAAAATGTTCGGCAAGAACTTCTACAAATGAATTTAATTCGTTCTAAAATCAGGGCAAAAAATTCGACAGCTTCATTAAATCAATTCACTACTTATGCTTCACCAAGTGGCTTCCCAATTTGGGTTGGGAAAAACAATTTACAAAATGATCAACTAACAATGAAAAAGGCTCAACCCAATGATTATTGGTTTCATACTCAAAAAATACCCGGGTCTCATGTGATTATGGCAGTTCCTCCAGGGATAGCCGAAAATGAAATCAGAGATGATTTATTATTTGCAGCTCAATTGGCTGCTTATTTCTCAAAAGCGAGAAATAGCAATCAAGTCCCAGTAGATTATGTTCAAAAAAAGCATATCTGGAAGCCGAATGGAGCTAAGCCAGGATTTGTCTTATATGAGTCTCAAAAGACGATAATGGTCCTACCAAAAGAACCCGATAAGAATGCCGATTCTTTATAAAAATTTTGAAAAAAAGCTCCTGCCTTAAAACTTAATTCAAAGCAGGAGCTTTAGTAAAAGGAGTTTATCCTTCTACTTTAATTTCAACAGAACTTTCCCAAATTCCATGAATATTACAG
>JAGOHU010000014.1 GCA_017995975.1 Negativicutes bacterium | reverse complement strand
ATTAGAGCTTTAAAAAGCAAATGGAGAGCAAATAAATGAATGGACAAAATCGAACCAATATAAAAATCGGTGCAACAGTTAATATCGTTTTAAAAGCCGATCAACGGACAGGAAAATTAACAAAAGGTAAGGTTTCAAAAATATTAACCAACAGTTCGAATCATCCCCACGGGATTAAAATTATGCTTGAAGATGGGCAAGTTGGCCGAGTACAAGAAATTGTTAGCCCCGATTAAAAGGTACATACAAAATAAATGGTGCTTAAAAAGAGCTTAGAATGAATTTAGACCTAACGGTGCTCGTTTTCTGCAACCCAAAGTGTATCCCTACGCCTTGGCTCTGTCTGCACTTTGCTTGCCAGTCGCCAAGGCGGTGATGGGATTCCTGCTTATTTCTTCGCATCATTATACTCCTAGAGAAATAGCAGTCACACTGTTACAGGTCTGTAGTCAATCAAACCACCAGATATTTCAAAAGATCTATTCCTATAGCCAATCTAATTTTTCAGTTGTTTTAAGATCATGATGAAGCTTTTGTTAATTTATAAACCTTTACATAAATATTCCACAAGATTCAATTAGTACAATATCTATAACGCTTACATCGACAAGCTGAAAGGCCTTGCTCTCAAAAGCAAGGCCTTTTTATTTAGCAATAATTTAGTTATTTTGTCTGTTTTTCAATGCTTCTGGATTCAAACAATTTACCGGAATTTGTCCATCCATTACTGCAAAAATAGCACGACTACAATTCTCCAACATTTGATTACGAGTCTCTAGAGTTCGAGTCCCCGAGTGAGGATTAAGAACCACATTCTTCATCTCAAGTAATTCCGCTTCCACTTCGGGCTCTCTTTCAAAAACATCAAGCCCTGCCCCAGCGATTTGCCTAGTTTGCAAAGCTCTTACTAGTGCTTTTTCATCGATTACAGTCCCCCGAGCAGTATTGATTAAGAAAGCGGTCTTCTTCATCAAATGGAACTCTTTTTCGCTCAAATAATGATGAGTTCCCGAACCGCCCGGAATATGTAAGCTAATAAAATCTGATTGGCTCAACAACTCTTCTTTTGAAACATAAGTGGCTCCACATTTTTCTTCAAATTCTCGATTTTGATTTCGAGATGTATAAAGAATTTTTAGATCAAAGCCTTGAGCTCGTCTCGCCATTGCCTGAGCAATTCGTCCACTACCTACGATCCCTAAAGTCTTACCACTCACCTTAGTACCAAACAAATTCAAGGTACGCCAGTCTTTCTCACCAGCTCGTACAAAAAGATCACTTTCCGGAATTCGTCTTGCTACTGCCAAGAGAAGTCCCATCGCCAAGTCGGCTGTATCATCAGTCACCACCCCAGGGTTATAGGTCACTAAAATTCCAGCTTTTGTAGCGGCCGCCACATCAATAGAGTCATACCCTACCCCATAATTAGCCAAAATATAGCAATGATCTTTGATCTTCTCACAGGTCTCAACATCTATTTTTTTATCAATTACCACAACCCCAAAAGCCTTCTCTAAAGACTGATGAAATTCTTCTTTTGCCAATTCTTCGGAAGTTCCAATCTGAACCTCACAGCGAGTTTTCAAAAGAGTTACCCCATCCTCTTGCACTGGACGAGTCACATAGACATAAGGTTTTGTCATATCAATTCCTCCTACTCACCTAAAGAACTCCAAGCTTCTTTTAAAATAGTGATTGCCTTTTTATTCTCTTCTTCTGTACGAATCGCTAAGCGAAACCAGTGAGAATCCAGACCCGAAAAATTACTCGCATCTCGAATCAACAAGCCTCGCTCTGCAGTAGCTTCTGCCAATTGAGACGAAGTAATGTTACCATTTCGCAACTTACAAAGTATAAAGTTTACCGTAGGTTCGACAAAAGTAACGAAGTTGCAGTTTCGCAACAACCCTTTCATGCTTTCTTGCCAAATCGGCAGCATAGTCCTTGTTTTATCTTGATATTCTTTATCTAAAAATCCTGCAACACCAGCAACCTGAGCCAGTCGATTCACATTCCAGCAATCAACTTTCTGTTGCATTTTAGAAACAACATCAGGATGAGCTGCCGAGAAGCCCAATCGAATCCCAGGATAAGCAAAAAACTTCGTTAAGCTTCGTAAAACCAGCAAATTCTTTGTGCCGGTTTTCAATAAAGGCAAAGCACTGTACCCCTCACCACCATGGGGCAGAAAGTCTAAAAAAGATTCATCAATAACCAAAAAAGTTCCATACCCTTCCGCTTCTGTCAGTATCTTTTTCCACTCACTGGTAGTCACTAATTTCCCCACCGGATTATTCGGATTACAAAAGTAAGCAATCTCTTTATCCCAAAATGGTGGCGGCTCAAAAAAACATTCATCCCCATTACTAGATTGCAAAGGGGATCCCAGATATAAGTCTTGTACGGGCAACGAAAATTCGTCCTCTTCTTTCAATAGCAAGGTTTCGATCTCACAATCCAAGGTACTCAAAGATTTTTCATACTCGCTGAAAGTCGGCCCAGTGATCAAAGCATTTTTAGGCCTTTTTACTTGAGCCAAAAGATACAAACTTTCCACAGCCCCATTACTCACCAGAATACTTTTTCCATCCACCCCATAGTGGCTCGAAATTACTCCTCGTAATGTTTCTGAATAAGGCTCTGGATAATGAGCAATTTCCCCTAGATGCTCTCGAATTGCTTCTTCCACTTTTTGAGAAAGTCCTAATGGATTAATATTTGCGCTAAAATCTAACAAAGGCCCTTTACCATTAAACCGATGAATCTGTCCGCCGTGGGTAAATTTCTCCACTCTCATTCCCCCATCTTAATCGTCAATTTCTTCAATCCAAATACCACCACTGATCAAAGTCACTTGATCATAATAGGAGTAATTTTTCCACTTGCAAGGCAAATTCTGCCTTACTATCTCTAATTTTTTTCCACAAATTTCCTCAGGCCATAAAATTCCGATCACCGTTCCACTATGAGCAATCACAATCCCTAAGGCACCTTGCTCGATCACCCACTGATTGATTTCCTCCAAGTTGGGCTTAGGTAAAATCAATTGATGAGCCAGTGCACTTCGAGTCGAGGCCTGAGCTAATTTTTGGGAGTCTTTCTCTGCCAAAGCCTCTCGAAGCATAGCAAAAGCCTTCTCAACTTCTTCCGCTTTTTGAAGATTCAGCTCATCCAAATCACTACGTTGATTAAAAGAAAGGGTATCAACTTCACCACCACAATCAAAAATCTGAATCTGCAAATTCGGCGGCCCAGGCAAAGTGCAAAGATAGTCACCCTGCAAATGGTCTAAATACAAAATTCCTTCAAAAAAAGTACCATCTGTTGGTTCAATTTGATGACAAAGCTCCAAAAGCTCAATCCGCTCGGGCCATTTTCTACCCCACGAAGCAATGCCGGCTCCAACTGCCGCAATATCTGCGCTAGAAGAAGACATCCCTTTCCCTTGAGGTAGCTGAGATGTCAAAGAAATTCGAAGCCCCTCCAAAGAAACCCCGTAAAAATCACTGGCCAACTGAGCCATCTTTTGAGCTTTTGGCAACAAAGGACTTGGCTCTCCGAGCTCAATCACCACTTCACTATACCGATCGATCGGGCAAGTCACGAGCAAAGGCTTACCACGCCAGGTCCCTTGCAACAATTCGCCACACGAACCAGGCACACGAACTATGACCTTTCTCATTTTCCACCCTCCCTATCACTTAATAAATCATTGCCCCTACAAAACTAAATAAAACAATTCCTAAAAAAGAGACCCCTTCTAGTAAAAAAATGACTTCCGAAATATGGTAATGACTCAATTTTTCAATCGGGTCACCCATCTGAGTTCGAAAAGAAGGAACCCCGCCATAAAAATTCTGGCCCCCCAATTGGACTTCGAGAATCCCTGCCACAATCGACTCAGGAATCCCACTATTGGGGCTCGGGTGCTTCTCTGCATCTCGAAACCACATCTTGATTGCTCTGATTGGATGATTCAAGCTGAAAAGTGCGACTAGAATCAGCAACACTCCCGTAATTCGAGCAGGAATATAATTCATTACATCATCCCACAAAGCCGAGTAACGACCAAAGTCCATATATTTTTCATTTTTATAGCCCACCATTGAATCCAGCGTATTGGTTGCCCGATAAAACCAGGCAAAAGCCAAGCCCCCAATAGCTCCATAAAACAAAGGAGCAATAATTCCATCAGTGATATTTTCTGCGATCGTCTCCACTGTAGCCCGAGTCATATCGCTTTCGTCCATCTGCTCCGTGTCTCGCCCTACAATCCAGCTCACCTTGATACGAGCCTCTTCTAGATGATTATCTTGAAGCAACTTTTCAATTTCTCGGCCCGCCTCGCCTAAAGAGCGAATTGATAAGGTCATAGAAATTCCTAAGCCCAAAAGCACCCAACCAATCAAAGGTGGAAGCCCTGCATAATCAAGAGCTGCAAGCAATAACCATTGAAGCCCTCCAGCAATCAGAGTGGTAATAGTCAAAACAGAAATCAATAAATAAAAGCCTTTTCGTCTTTTCGTCTCTGCCGAATCAGCTGAGCCTAACCATTTTTTTTCAAAATAGCTAATCAAATTACCCACTAGGCAAACTGGATGCCACGAAACCCGAGGATCTCCTAGCACCCGATCCCAAATCCAACTAAATACAATTACTGACCAATTCATTTAATGACTTCCCGCCCTCCCATGTAAGGACGAAGTGCTTCTGGTATTATCACCGAACCGTCAGCTTGTTGATAATTCTCTAAAATAGCCGACAAAGTACGTCCTACTGCCAAGCCAGAACCATTCAAAGTATGAACCAACTCAGGCTTACCTTTCAATTCTCGACGGAAGCGAATTCCAGCTCGGCGAGCTTGAAAATCCTCAAAATTGGAGCATGAAGAAATTTCACGATATTTATTCTGGCTAGGCAGCCACACTTCGATATCATAGGTCTTAGCAGAAGCAAAACCCATATCACCAGTACAAAGAAGAATTGTACGATAAGGAAGTCCCAATTTCTTCAGCACTTCTTCCGCATTCACAGTCAATTTCTCCAATTCTTCATAAGAGTCTTCCGGCTTCACAAATTTTACCAACTCAACTTTATTAAATTGGTGCTGACGAATCAGACCACGGGTATCTCGGCCAGCCGATCCAGCTTCTGCACGGAAGCAAGCACTATAAGCGGTATAATATTTAGGCAAATCATCAATCATTAAAATTTCATCTCGATGATAATTTGTTACTGGCACCTCGGCCGTCGGAATCAAATAATAATCTAGCCCTTCCAGCTTAAACATATCTTCGGCAAACTTTGGCAATTGACCTGTCCCGATCATACTATCTTTGTTTACAATGAAAGGTGGTAAAAATTCGGTATAACCGTGCTCCTCGGTATGTAAATCAAGCATAAAGCTAATCAAAGCACGCTCAAGACGAGCTCCCAATCCTTTATAAAAAGCAAAACGAGCTCCCGTCACTTTTGCAGCTCTTTCAAAGTCTAAAATATCCAAGCCTTCGCCAATATCCCAATGAGCTTTTGGCTCATAGGCAAACTGAGGAATTTCGCCCCATTTTCGAACCTCCACATTATCATCCTCGTCCTTACCAATGGTTACGCTCTCATGGGGCACATTAGGAATTTCTAATAACAGGCCTTCCAAATTAGCTTCTACTTCACGGAGCTGTCCATCCAACAGGGAAATTTCATCACCCACCAAACGCATCTCTTCGATAATCGAATCGGCATTTTCGCCTGCTTTTTTCATCTTGGCTACTTCTTGAGAAACTGCATTTCGTCTTGCCTTGAGCACTTCAACCTTGGCCAGCAACTCACGACGCTCCACATCCAGCTTGCTGAAAGTATCTAGCGATAAAGCTGAGCCACGATTTTTCAAAGCCTGCTCCACCCCAGTAATATTTTCTCGTACAAATTTTACATCCAACATAATAAAAACCTCCACTTTTTCTTATTTTCGGGTAAATAAAAAGACAGCCATCCCTAAAAAGGGACGGACTGTCCATCCGCGTTGCCACCCTACTTGGCCCAAAAGGCCCACTCAAAGTCTATAACGCAGACCTGCGGGACAGCTCCTCACTGCCAGCTCCTGGGTGGAAAAGTGACTCTCCCATCGGCTCGCACCAACCGCCGACTCTCTGACGCAAATCCTCACCTTAGCCCATTCAACACTTTTATTTATATACATACATTCTACACCGAAATGAATCAAATGCAAATACCTGTTCTCGTACCATTAAGTTTCTTCAAAGAAAACCCAGCTTCCTGAAAAGCTGGGTTTAAACTTAATTCGATTTTTTCGAGGAAGTCACTTCACCAGTTTGGATGTCCCCATAGATACGCAAGTCTGTACGAGTTCCTTTTATACTTGTATTAAATACACGTTTTTCACTACTACGACTTTCTAATTCAACAAAGATGACCGAAGCAGACTGAGCTCCTTCGATTCCCTGATCTTTTGCTGCTTTTTCGGCATTTACTGCAAATTTAGCTATTGCCGAAAAATTCACCATACTCATATCGGTTTGATATTCCGAGTACTCTTCCACAGGTTTTCCACCAGCCATGCTTATTTTTACAGGAACAACTTTTCCAAAACCGGAGCCTTTGGTCCAAGTATATTCATCTACATTCTTAGTGTTTTTGGGATCTACTGCACGAAATACCGCTCTATTTTCATAAAAAACCACGTTTCCACCAAAAGTAGATTTAAATACTTTAAAGCCGCCGAATTTATCTTTCACATCTTTTTCGAAATCTTTTAAAGCATCCTCATCTTTAAAAAGAGGATTATCTTTGCTTGAACTGCCTGAGCTTGAGCTGCCAGTCGCCTCATTTTTCACTTTGGAAACCACATCTGCCGATTTGTCGGCACACCCACTAATCAACAATGCCACCACTAAAATAATAAATAAACTAACCTTTTTAAACATCTCAGCCGTCCTCTCCATTATTTACTTCTGGCCATTACTTTATCAAAGTAACCTCATTTTGTCTAGATTAACCAATCAAAATAAGTATAATATTATATTTTGAACAATTTAGACTCCTCAATCTACCGCCAGTCGATTTTCAATTCTTCTCGGGCAGCCACTCTTTTATATTGATATTGAGGAATACCTACCATGACAGCAGCAGTAATCTTCTTTTCTGCCGGAATCTGCAGAAGAACTTTGACCTTCTCTGCTTGAGCAGTAGCATACCACATAAAAAATCCAGCCCAGCAAGTACCCAGACCAATTACAGGAGCAAATAGCTCGGCATAAGTCAAAGCAAATTGACCATTCGCATGTCGAATCGGGGCCCCCTCATCATTTAAAGTAATGATCAACTGGGGAGCTCCACGAAAAATGGGGTCTTCTCCTTTTGCATATCCTTCAATGATTCGTTTGTAGCCTCGCATGGCAGGATTGGACTCTAAGGCAGCCTCCATAAAAGCAACCACTTCACCCTTCAAAGTCTCCATCAACTCAACCGACTCAATCACCATAAAATCCGTACCTTGGCTATTCCCACCAGTTGGAGCCATCCGAGCCAGATCCAAAAGCTTCTCAATCTTTTCTTTTGATGCTTTTTCTTTTTTGTAATTCCGAATCGAACGGCGGGAGCGTAAAAATTGCTCCGCTTGCTCTTGGGTAATGGTCAATTCAGGTTTTATCTCAATTTGATCTTGCAAAGGAGCCTTCTCGTGATCCAATGCAGCCACTGGGCACACAGCTACACAATGACCACATTTAATACAGCCACATTTTTTGATCGCTTCTGGTCCTTCATCACCCATACCCAAAATAGCAGCGGGACACACAGCCACACAAGCTCCACAATTAATACATACTTCTCGATCTACTGTAATCATAAAATAAGCCTCCTTATTCTTTTTCAGCTAAAATAAATCCCTCATAACTAATTCAACATTTTCATAAAAATTCCTGTAAAAAAAGAGCCCAGCCTAGCTGAACTCTTCACTTTGTCCGAATTGTTTTAACAATATTTTCCATACGATACTTATTTTTTTCAAAACTTTCAGCGCTCGATGCCTCGGCGGTCACAATAATAAAATTTTCTTTCCAAATAAATGTCAGTGAATAGGCCCCACCACTTTCAGTTCTCCCCTGAAAATAAGTGGCAATTTGTCCCACTTTGGTTCGAGTATAGCCACTAAGATCAATTTGAAAATCTTCATTATTTTGGCTGACCGATTTCAAAATCTCAGCCAGCATGATCTTTCTCTCATTGGTACCATAAGACTCAAGCGGGAATTCTCCCGCCCCTGGATTTTTCCCTACTGGTGCACTTCGCATCGTCATGACCAGCTTCTCTCTGGGACTACTCATCTGTAGCCCGGCGATCGTCTCCTCTACTTGCCATTCAACTGGCACATCCAGTTCAATCTTCCCAAGCTCATATAAAACCACTTTGGTTGGTTCGATTTGCACCAAATTAGTTTTGTGAATCAGCATGGGTAATTGAATTGTTTCCCAGGTTGGCTCTTTTTCAGTGCCACAACCAGTCGTAAAAAAAGCAAGGAGAAAAACACTAGCCCAAACAACATTTTTCTTATTAAAGATCACCAATTTTATTAACTCCCTTATCTTCCCTATTTAACTTGAAAAGATTTTAAGGTCTTTTCAAAAAAAGCCTCATAGCTGGGATAATCCTTAAAATCAGACACCATAGTCAATAAAATAATATGTTTTTGACCTCGGATTATACTTAAACTACTTCCCACAGTTTGCCCTTGATCATCTACAAAATCCATTCGCAATGTAGTGCGACCATTGGTTAGCTTAACAAACCTCGGATTTTTAATATTCCCTTTTCCCGGAGTATTTTCCACTTTCCGTCTTTGCTCAGACGACAAAGTATCAAAAAGAAAACCGTTTTTAGGATAATTCTCATTGATTGAAATACTGACACCGATTGTGATTTCATTGATTGAATCTTTCCAGAGATAATCGATTCGATCTTCTTTGGATTCCTTCGTGAAAGTCCATTCACTCGGCACACTTAATTCGATTTTTTCACCGGGGATTGTGAATTTTTCAAAAGTATCCTGAGCACTCACCAACTGGCTTCCTAACAGAAGACCACAAAATAAAAAACCTACTACCCATAAGCGATACCATTTATTCATATCCATTCTCCCAACTAATTTTATTTTTCTTCCATAAATTCAAACGACTTGGTCATCGTCACTACTTCATCTAAATCTCGATTCATCCCTGTCACATTTTCAGCTTTAGAAAGCAAAAGAAACATCTGGTCTTTGCGAACCACTCCAGTCACCAATATCGGACTTTTATCGCCACTTTCATCTTTTGGAAAAAACATGGTTTCAATCACTCGATGACCCACAATACGATCAGTCGAAAGCTTTGTATATTCGATTTGATAATCCGGAAAATTGGTCAATATTGATTGATTTACAGTCTTGGAAATTCCGATTCCATCTTCCTCTTTTACCTGATCCAGTAAAAAATCCCCATAGGAATCGCTTCTTTCAATCGAAATCACGCTCACCCATATGGAGCAAACTTCTGACAGAGAAAATAGCATCACATCTTCTGCCGACTTTTCTTTGATCGTCCAACCAGGAAGAACTTTTAGTTCATACCCATACTTTTCATTCTGATACAAATTCTTTCCTCCCGCTTCTACAAAAGACAACGAACTCAACCATAGAACCCCTAGTAAAAATCCAAAAAAAATCTTTCTACTCCATTTAGTCATAACCACAATCCTCTTACTATAGATTATTTAATTAGTATTCGATTTTTTCGCCAAATTCCCTGCCCAAAGAAAAAACTACCTCCATAAAAATACAGAGGCAGCTTTCCCTTAATTATTTTTCAAAGCCTAGAGAAATTATCACCCAAAAGAAGCGAATAATTTATCCACAATATTTCCATTTTCTGGGATATCCGATAGATTCCCACGCCCCATTTCCGCATCAAGAGTCGGACTAGATACTTGATAAAAAATTCCGGTTGGGATTTTCTCGCCCCATTCATTGGCAGCCTCAATCGCTTGGTTCCAATTTGTACGGTCATAGCCTTCTTCATCCATTCGATAGACTCTTTCTTTGTACCAGCCATAGGTATTCAGTTGATTAAAGGACACACAAGGTTGCAGTATATCTACCACTGCAAATCCTTTGTGTAAAACTGCTGCTTTCATGACCTCCACCATATGAGGCACATCTGCACAATAGGTACGGGCTACAAAAGTCGCTCCATCTGCAATAGCCGTACGGACAATATTAATCGGATTCTCTACATTTCCCATTGGAGCAGGAGTAAAGCCTGTCACCATACCCATCTCACTGGTTGGCGAAGTCTGCCCTTTAGTCAGTCCATAAATTTGATTGTTGTGGATAAAATAGGTGATATCTAGATTTCGTCGAGCCGTGTGGGCAAAGTGGCCCCGTCCGATCCCCATTCCATCCCCATCGCCACCATTTACAATCACCGTAAGCTCTGGATTTACCAATTTTACCCCTGTGGCATTCGGCAAAGCTCGTCCATGGAGAGTTTCCAAGCGGTACCCATTCAGATATTGAGCAATCTTACTTGAGCAGCCGATTCCAGTTACAATTGCAGTCTGGTCTGGATTAAGTTCCAATTCGGTCAAAGCTCGCTTCATCCCATTTAGGATTCCCCAGTCGCCACAGCCGGGGCACCAAGTAGGTTGATAGTTACCATTCCAATTTACACTCATTTCGTTAACACCTCCTGTACTTTTTCGAAAATCTGGTGGGAACTAAAAGGTAACGCATCATATTTTAGATATTTATTTTCAATGAATATCCCTGTCTCCTGGCGAATTAATTTCCCCAACTGGCCTGTAGCGTTGCCTTCCACGAGCAATAGCTTATCCGCATCACTTAAAATTCGGGCCACTTCCTCAGAAGGAAAAGGACTTAAATAAATCAATTGTAAAAAATTCACCGATAACTGTTTGTCTTTCGCCTGCGCCAGAGCCTCTAAAATGGCTCCTTTACTACCGCCCCAACCGACAATCGTCACTGCCGCCTTTGCCGGACCATGAAGCTTCATACTTCGGGAGGCTAGCTCTCTTTTTAGTGAAGAAAATTTGCGATAAGTCTTATCAATCGACATTCGAGTCACTTTCGCCTCATCTTCTGCATACTCCAAATTCCCAGAGCTGTAAAATCCATCCGGTTGGTGAGTGTAACTAGTAGCTATATGGCTCCCACCAACTGTTCCGGGCAACGTTCTCGGTGATACACCACTGGGAGTATCTTCGTAGCGTTGATAATTTTCCGGAGTTTCTGTATAAATTGATTTTCGCTCATTTTTCAAATCTTGAGTTTCAAATGCTTCAACCGTTGTCGACGAGTCGGCCAATTCCTTGTCGGTCAAAATAATTGCAGCTAATTGATATTGGTCCGCTAGATTTAACGTATGAAAAGTTTCATAAAAACATTCATCCACATCGCCTGGTGCTACTACAATTCGGGGAATTTCACCAGCCCCAGCATACAAAGCCACATCTAAGTCCCCTTGCATCGTACGAGTCGGGAGCCCAGTCGAAGGACCACCTCTCTGGGCAACCACCATCGTCACTGGCAACTCAGCTTGTCCTGCAAATCCCAAAGCCTCAGTCATCAAAGCAAAGCCACCGCAGGAAGTCGAGCCCATCGCCCGTGCTCCTGCAAAAGATGCACCTACCAGCATATTCATAGCCGCCAACTCATCTTCGCTCTGCTTAAATACCAATCCAAAATCCTTGCCTTGATCGGATAAATAGGACAACACACTGGTTCCCGGAGTCATAGGATAGCCCGCAGAAAAGCGTACTCCCCCAGCCAAAGCACCTAAAGCGATTGCTTCATTTCCATTCATCACTAGGCGAGCCCGATTGTCCCTTGGAGTCAATTGCCAGTACTGGTTCTTCGGCGACTTTTTTTCTTTGTAAGCTTTATCGAACAAAGCACCATTCAATTCTGCAATCTCTGGGTTCTTTTCAAATTGACTCACTAAAGTATCTCGTAGCCAATCCGCTGGAAAGCCAGTCAGCCCAGCGAAGGCCCCAAGCAAAACCGCATTCCCCATCACTTTATTCATACCAGTTGGTAAAAGAGCCGCCACATCAATCCCCACCGCAAAAATACTGGCTGGAATTTTTTCATTCTCTATTTTTACCACACTACTATCATAGAGAAGCACTCCATCTGTCCGAAGCCTAGAAAGATTCACTTGCAAAGCCTTTTGAGATACTACAGCCATAAAATCAATTGGATTTCCCGCACTGGTTACCTTTTCTGGACTAATCACAATTTGACTTGTATTTAATCCGCCTTTGATCAAAGATGGATATTCATTCACACTATGAGCCCATAACCCGTGCCGCACTGCAGCTTTTGCCACCATCGCACCAGCACTCATTGTTCCGTAGCCTGCTTCACCACCAAAAAGAACTGTAAAAATTTGCTTCATCCCAATCTACCTCCTATTTTATTTTTGTTTACGTCTCTTCACTCCTCTTCTTTAAGGTACAAAAAAGGACGCCTTAAAAAGACGCCCCCCCATTTCATTCTTCTATCTCTGGAAAAATCCCGATCACCTGTTCTAGCATTCCGTTTAAAGCGGCAATGGCTGTCCCATAATTGGTAATCGGAACCCGTACAGCTTCTGCCTTTATAAGCCGACTCATCAATTGCTTCCGGGTAAACATACACCCTCCACAATGAATAATCAAACTATAGGTCTCTAAATCTGCCGGGAAATCAAAACCACTAACCACATCAATTTGGAGCTGGTCTCCTACTTTTTTTCGTAACCAATTTGGAATCTTTATTCGGCCAATATCATCGTCCATCGCATGATGAGTGCAAGCCTCAGCAATCAAGACCTTATCTTTTTCGGTCAAGTCTTTGATCTTTCGAGCCCCTCGTACAAAAGTAGCTAAGTCCCCTTTATAGCGAGCCATCAAAATCGAGAAAGATGTCAAAGGAACCCCCCCAGGTAGCATATCTCGCACCTTGGGGAAAATTTGTGAATCTGTAATCACCAAAGCTGGTGGTTCTTTTAACAATTTCAACAAATCCGGTAGCTCCGAATCTTTCACCACCAAAGCCATCGTATCTGCATCCAGTAAATCCCGAATCGTCTGAACCTGAGGCAAGATCAAGCGCCCTTTAGGAGCTTGCAAATCTTGAGGAGCGACCAATATGACCGGTGCCCCTTTCGGCAAAAGCTCACCCACCAAAGAAGCTCTCTCAAAATCATTGGGAGCATTCTCCACAATCCCCACTAAAAGCTCTTCTCGTCCTTGATTCTTTTCAACCGAAACAGGAACCACAGTAAGCCCCAAGTCCTCTTCAACTCTACATTTCAAAGAATCAGAGTCAGGAGCCAAGTCGACTTGGCTCAGTACAACAAATAAAGGAACCTTTCGCTCTCGAAACTCTTCAAGCCATTGTTTTTCCAAGCCGAGTGAGCCTCCAGCCGTCTCAGGAGAAATCACTAAAATCGCCAAATCAGTCCGATCCATCATCTCCATCGACTTCGCAACCCGCTTGGCTCCCAGTTCTCCTATGTCATCCAGCCCAGCCGTATCGATCAGAACCACTGGCCCTAAAGGCAAAAGTTCCATACTTTTTAGCACCGGATCCGCCGTTGTCCCAGCCACATCCGACACAATCGCCAAAGACTGACCCGTCAAAAAATTAATCAAACTCGACTTCCCTGCATTCCGTCGACCAAAAAAACCAATATGAAGCCGATTACTTCTTGGAGTATTTTCCATAGTTACCTCTTAATTAGTTATATTTTTGAAACCCTTTTATCTTGTCTTTTAAGTTCAAACAAATTAATCTGATTATACTAAAAGAGAGGGGTTTCTATCATGAACATCAATAAAAATTTGCTTCAAATTATGTCACCAGAGTTATTAAAAAAGCATCTTCTGGCTTACGCCAAAATCGATCTCATTATGAACCCGGCCCCTGATGATTTCACCCTTCGAGTATATCATTATGACAAAAGCTGGTTGCCAAACGGCGATTTTATAACCATCAACGACTCCGGTGGCGATCACTACTATCTGCTCTTTTCACCCAGCGGCTGTATCATCAAGGGATTTGACCATGAATGTGACATAAGCCCTTACAACTTCGACGAAGAAGAGCCTCTTCCCGATTTCATCGACAATCACAATTTTTATGAAGGTGCTCCTTCTGAATTACACGACCTCCTAAAAGACCCAGCCTTAGAAAAAGACATTGCCACCTTCTGTGTTTGGCAACCTGCTGAAACAGACGATTGGAGCGTTGCACCGATACAAATCCCTAGCGATTGGAGTGACGGGAGCGAAACCTTTCTCTCCTATACCTCAAACCTAGAGCAATACAAGAAATGGTTTGAAAAAGACTATTACGAAGCTGACTTAGACATGGACACACTACAAAAAATATTTGATGGCGAGCCGATCACCGAAACCATAATCCAATCCTTAAATCCCGAAGTCGACGCAAAAATCGTTTTGAAAGAGCTCGAAGAAAATTTCTAACAAGCAGTGACAATTGAGTATTTCTTCAACAAAGCTTTCAATTTTACTCTTCCAATCTCCACATTTTTCGTTTTGGCATAATCTTCCCCAGATAATTTACTGGAGTACAAGGTTCTTCAATCATGCACCACTCAATAATCTGGGCAACAATTCGAGGAGTAATTACCCGATCTTCCCAATCAGGCACCAGAAATCGCTCCCAGCACCCGCCTAAATCATCCATCCCCTTAAAATCCGAACCTTTAACAATGATAAAAGGATTCTCCGGCGGACAATATCCTAGCCTCTCCTTTTGTCCGAGTCGATAATTCACTAAAAAATTGCAGTCTTCCGATTGAATCACCAGATAAAAATTGCCATAATCATCATCTTCGCGCACACACCAGAAAAATTCTTGATCCTGGCAAACCATTTTTCTCAGATATTTTTTGGAGAAAGCCACAGGCAACATCCTTTTTTAAAAATACCGAATAACATCTCAAACATCATCTTCCAAAAGTCATAAACCATAAGCACCCTGTAAATCCCTAGTAAAATGTGTAAGAAGGCCAGCAATAGTTATTCGACGACCCCAGTCGTTACGAAAACTTAGCTGGCTTTTCTTATCTTATGGATTTTACGTAACAAAACGGTAATCAGAAATAATCTAAAGTAGATACCCATATGTAGGCATTGTTTATCGAACCATTATATGAAAATCCGCAATTATGATACTCCGACTTCGCTTGTTCATTCTTAGTGTTCCCTTAGTTGCACTCCGCAACCACTGTTGGGATTAAACTCTGACTTCGCTTGCGCTCGTCAATCGTTAAATCTACGGTAGTGCTCCTGGAGTGACTACATTCTTTGGAGAAATATAATGACAAATCAAAGAAGCGTAGGAGCCCCATCTTATTCTTAGCGACTGGCCAGTGCAACGAAGACAGAGCTTAGCCCAAAAGATGAATCTGCTCATTCTTCCTTTCAGTCGAATTTGCAGAGCGGAGCAACTAGAAATACAAATCTCGTTTCCCTTGTTTCAAGTCTTCCAGTCGCTCTTTAGTCATTTTTTTAATCTCTGGGCTTGGAATCAATTCAATTTCTTTGGCAATCAATTCACGACCCAAACGAGTGGTTTCTTCATCCCCATGATCTAGAAGATACTCTTCCAAAGTCAAAAGGGCATTGGGCTGGCAGACGTTTTGGATTTCTCCCGACTTAGCCAATTCCATGAAGCGATCCCCGGTCCGCCCTTCTCGATAACAAGCGGTGCAATAGCTAGGAATATAGCCATTTTGACAAAGCTGACGAATCATTTCTTGAGGAGTTCGATGATCTCCCACCTCAAATTGAGGCTTCTCATTCGGATCTTTCTCAGTCTCTGCATTATAGCCCCCCACACCAGTGCAAGAGCCGCTACTTACCTGAGATACCCCCAAAGCTAGCACCTCATCCCGGAATTCACCTTCTTCACGAGTAGAGAGGATCATCCCCGCATAAGGTACAGCCAAGCGAAGTACCATCACGATTTTTTTAAATTCTTCGTCATTTACCAAATGAGGATACTGAGTCAAGTCCATACCGGTAGCGGGTCGCAAGCGAGGCACCGATACGGTGTGCGGGCCTACTCCCATGGTTTCTTCCAAATGCTCTGCGTGCATCAGCATGGCCACAGTCTCATAATGATAGTCATAAAGGCCAAAAAGTACCCCTACCCCTACATCATCAATACCGCCTTGCATAGCTCGATGCATGGCCGTGGTGTGCCAATCATAATTCGACTTCGGTCCTTTCGGATGCATCAATTCATAAGTAGGGCGATGGTAGCTTTCTTGGAACAGGATATAGGTACCAATATTCGCTTCTTTCAATTGACGATACTCATCCACCGTAGTGGCTGCAATATTCACATTGATTCGGCGAATTTTTTCGCCCTGCTCATTTTCATACCCATAAGCCCGATTGATACAATCAATCACAAAAGACAGCGGGTGATTCACTGGGTCTTCCCCTGCTTCCACCACGATTCGTTTATGTCCCAAAGCCAAAAGTGCATCGATTTCCTTATCGATCTCTTCCATTTGTAGTTTCTTACGAGTCAATTCTTTATTGCTCTGCTGATAACCACAATACTGGCACTGATTCACGCAGTAATTCCCCACATACAAAGGAGCAAAAAGCACAATTCGGCGACCATAAATGGCCTCCTTCACTTGTTTGGCAATGGTGGTCATTTGAGCCAATACCTCTTGATCTTCCACATACAAAAGCACAGCTGCCTCAGTAAAGCTCAGCCCTTTGGCCTCTTTTGCCTTTACCAGTATCTTTTCTACTACTTCTTTATTCTGAGCCTGAGCTCGTCCAGCTTCAAGAGCTCCTTCAATTTCATCGTGTCGAATTACATCGCTGCCTGTATAATTTCTCATTTCAAAACTCCCTTAGT
>JAGOHU010000124.1 GCA_017995975.1 Negativicutes bacterium | reverse complement strand
TATTACCACATCATTTCAATAATTTTTCGGAAGGTTTGATTGGCTAAGTCCTTATGAGAGGTTTTTGGGTATGAGGCTTGATTGAGCCATTCTTGATGGCTTGTAAATTCTTTTTGAATGTAGGTGCGTAGTGCTCCGCTTAGGGGTTGTGAAGTGGCTTCAATTGATTTGCTTTTTAGCTGGATTAGGGCTAGGATTTCAGATTTTATTTCTTCTGGAATCTGGATTTTGTCGAGGGTGTCCAGATAGTTTAGGGGAGGAATTTCTTGAAATTGGCGGATGTAACGGGTTGCGGCGAGGGGCCGGAGGATATAGAAGTAGGATTTGAGCTTTGCTTCTGCTGGAGCTTCTAGGAGAGGGCTGAGCTTTTTGCGAGCCATATTTTGATAGTGCCAGCTGACTGAGATTGGGTTGAAGCATTCTTTACCGAAATCAGCAAGAACTTGGATGACGTCCGGGTCTTCTCGATAGAATTCGCAAGAGGAAAGCCATTCTAGTAGGACCGCATTAGACTTGGCGAGATGAAGAATCGCTTTTTTGATATCCCACCCATTGATATCGAAGATTTCGCCGGCTGAGTATTCGATCACATCTCGGGGCTCGAAGATCGAAAGATAATCTTGAGGGGAGCAGACATAAAGAAAACGACAGTCATAATCCGAGTCAGGGGAGGGAAAACCCCAACCCCTACTTCCAGATTCGACTGCCAGAGGAATTTTTACTTGAAAAGTATTTTCAGTTTCTTTGAGTTTTTCCAGAATTGCGTTCTGTATTTTTGACATAGGAAACCACTCCTGATTTTATTTTTCTTTAAAGAGCTTGCGGACAATGGTCCAGCCACTTGCTAAAATGCCGATGGCAGTCTCTGGATTATCATAGGCTTTTTTTGCCCAGTGCTTGCCGGTACGGGTCCACTGGGTGTCATCAGAAAAGATTTCTAGTACGGGCTGGCTGCTATGATGGGTGGCGTTCATGTTTGCTTGGATCACTCTAAGTTCTTTTACTGTATTTTCAAGCTGGTTTAATTTTTCGGCTTGATTTTGAGTTAACTCTTTCAAGTCTAAGAGATCAATGGTTAGTTGTTGTATCTTTTTTGTTTTATTTTGAATTAGGAAAAATAGTAGCAGTGCGATAACTCCTAATGCAGTTCCCACAATGGACAGGACAAATGCTGAATATAGCATATTCTTTACCTCCTTTGATTCTCAAATAATTATACCTCATTTGCTCGTATTTTTCTCGTGACTTTATTGTGAAAAAGCCAAAAGACAAAAAGTCCCTTGGCTTGGGGAGAAAAAATGTACGACTGGGAGATAAAATAATTAGGGGCTCTCTTCTTTGCGTCTCTGCACTTAGTTGGAGTGGCTTAAACTAGGGAGTTAAACTCCTTTGGAAATGAGTGTTTTTAAAAACTAAATCCTAGTCAGTTTTGTTTTAGAAGTCCAAATTTCTATGGTTTTGATTGGAACCGTTGGAGGATGGCGAGGAGATTTTTTTTGATAATATTGAGGGCTTGGCCGTGTCTCTGGTGTTGATGTTCTTTAGGAATTGGATAATCACTGCTTACTTCGCCATTGTCCATGATGACGATCCGCTGGGCAAGAAAGGCTGCTTCTTCAATGTCTTGAGTGGCGAAAATGATGGTTTTTTTATGGAGCAAAGGGAGGCGAATCCATTCTTCTTGTAATTTAATTCGACCTAGGTAACTTAACTGGCGAAAAGGATCATCCATCACGATAATATCTGGGTTGTGGACTAGGGTTCGTCCTAACGCAACATTTTGAGCGGTTTCCAGATTAATTTGGCGGGGATAGGAGTCTTTGTAGGGTATTAGATTTAGTAGCTTCAATAGTTGATCTATTTCTTTTTCGCTCGGAGTCTCTTTCAAGCCAAAAAGGAGGTTTTCTTTTACGGTGAGCCAAGGCATTAAGCGAGGTTCGGAGAAAACCATTCCAACTGATTGGGGTTTTTCGTTGTGATCTAAAGGAAATTGGATTTTTCCAACTGTTGGTTTCTCTAAGCCTGCTAGGATTCTGAGTAATGTGGTTTTTCCAGCTTTTTCTGGGCCGAGGAGAACCGTGAAGGCATGGGTTTCAATCGAGAAGTGAATGTCGGTGAGGGCAGTGAGGGTCTTTTGGTTGTGGGAATAATTTTTGGAGAGCAGGTGGAATTTAATTTCCGTCATAATGGGTTACCTCCTGATGCCATGGAATCCAGTCTGAGACAATTTTGGCAAGAAACCAGTCTACTAAAGTACCCAGAATACCGGTGATTAAGATCAGCATAATCAATTTATCGGCTCTCGCTTCCGTATGGGCTTCCATAAAAATCGTGCCTAATCCGGTGAGTGTGAGAAGTAGTTCGCTAGCTACGAGGACTCGCCAACTATAGGTGACTCCGAGTCGTATTCCTAAAATAAGGGAGGGGAGGGCGAAGGGGAAAATGATTTTTTTGAAGATTAGTTCTTCAGGGAGGGATAGGTTTTTTCCGACTTCTATCAATTTGATATCGGCATTTCGGAAGCCTTTTTCGGCACTGCTAAAAATAGGAATGAAGGCAGAGATAATAATGACCATCAGGACCGCAGTGCTTGGGTCGTCTGACCAGAGTAAGAACAGGGGAAGCAGAGCTAAAGCTGGGGTCAACCTCGCAAAATCAAGCAGTGGGTCAATCCAGAAATTTGAATTGGTTACTCGACTTGTGAAAATCGCAAGAGGAAGGGCGAAGAGGAGAGGGATGAGAACCCCACTGATGACCCGAGAGACACTAATTAGTAGGTGATTCCCAAGTAGACCCGAGCCAAAGGACTGAAGGGTGGTGTTCCAAACTACCAAGGGGGAAGGGATAAGAGTCGAGCTAATGGAGAGTAAGTACCAAAACAGTAGGAGTAATAGGGGCAGGATGAGTCCTTTGTATTTATTCATTTTAATCGAAACTCCCCATCTAAATATGATCTATAATCTAATCAAATCAAGAATAACAAATTGGATAATGATAATCAACTAAATTGGCTGTATTCTTGAATGGCTTTCTGATATGAGGTCTGGTTAGTTCTTTTTCGAGGCTTCGAGTAATTGGATCATTTCACTTCGTCCTTCGATCTTGGCTTTTTCAAGGGGAGTTTGTCCTTTATTGTTTTTGATCGACCGATCAGCTCCTGCTTTCAGTAAAATTTCGGCTGCAGGCAGATTATTGGCCCAAACTGCATCATGGAGTGGAGTGAAGTGATTGGAGAGGCCTTGGATATTGATGTCTGCTTTATGTTGGAGTAAGAGAGTTATGATTTCCATATTTTTTTGAAACATAGCTGCGTGGAGAGCGGTTCCACCAGGCTTATCTCGCTCATTTACATTGATCCCGATTTTGAGATAGGCTTTGACCTTTTCAAGATCGCTGCTATAGGCTGCTTTGGCTAAGTCGCCGGGCTGGTAATTTTTTTTGAGGACTTCCTCTTCACTGGTGAGTAAGATCGCTGAACTGGAAGTGGTTGGGAGATTTTGGCTGCTTTCCATGCTACAAGCGACTAAAAAGAGGAAGGGGATTAGTAAGGCAGAGAATTTTAAAAACTTCATAAGGAATATCCTTTCAATCAGTGGAGTCGGGGGGAGGGGTAAAAGATTCGAAATGAATTCGATCAGGATTGAATCGATCGATCAGTTGATTTCTTTGATTTTTCGGATAGCCAAGTCCGATGATATTGTAGGGTAGTATGTGGGGCGGTAGGGAAAAGATATTTCGGAGAAAGGTCATTCGTTCCTCAGTAGGGGCGACTCCGAGCCAAACAGTGCCAAGTCCTTCTTGGGCTGCTGCAAGCAGAAGGTTCTGGGTGGCCGCACCAAGGTCTTGTTGCCAAAGTTCCGGGTATTTCATTGTATTTTGATCTGCTAGAAGAATAATTCCGCAGGGAGCTTCTTTTAAGGCGCTGGCGTAGGGGCTTATTTCAGAAAGCTTGTTGAGGATTTCTCGATTTTCGATTACCAAAAATTCCCAGGGCTGTTGATTGCCGGCTGAGGGTGCTTGCATTGCAGCCCGAAGAAGTTGGGTTATTTTCATTCTTTCGATTGGTTGATCTAAAAAACTTCGTATACTGCGGCGGGTGAAAATTGCATCCATGGGAATCCCTACTTTCTTTTTATTTCTCTTTTATTATACCATTTTTCATAAGGAGTTAATAAAAAAGAGGTGATCCGCATGATATCGGATCACCCCTGAAAAGAGTAATTAAAATGAGATGATTTCTGCTGGAACCATTCCTTTGGCTGTGTCGCTAAAATAGGCTTTTTGAGGAATGACTTTAAAATAGGTGAAGCATGGGAAGTGACCATTGGTCATCAATTCTTTAAATTCCGGATATTTTACAAAAAGTTGTTCGTTATAGGCTTCTTTTTCGGTTTCACTTGGTTCGACTACAGTGCCATCAATTGTGGCGTAGAGTGGAAGAGCCGAAATCGAGAGGCTAATTTGTGGATTGGCAAGAAGATTTTTTCCTTTGATGGAGTCGGCTCCGGTAGCGAAGAGAATCTGGCCTTCAACCACCATGTAAGCCATGATAGAGGCTCTAGGTTTGTTGTCTTTGCAGGTTGAGAGGGTACAGGTGTCATTGGCTTTGATTAGACCCATTAATTTTTCCATAAAAAATCCTCCTTATGTTCAATTGATAGAATAAATCTAACAGATTATCGAAATATATTCAAATAAAATAGGGTGTAATTTTTTCGAATTTTAAAATAGAATAAATAATTTGGTTTTTGGGTTATAATGTTTTTATGAAGTGATTATTATGAACTAGTTGAAGGAGACGATTTTATGAAGTGGTTGTCGTTTGTAGTGGGTATTCTTTTTTTAGCTTGCTCTGAGGTTGGATTTGCTCAGGATAATGGGATAGAGGGAGCCTTCAAGGGATCGGTGAAAATGGTTGAGGTGGCTTCTTACAGTCATGGAAAGTTTATTGAAGAACCAAGAGGATGGACTTTTTCGAGTGAGATATTTTCCCAAGAAGGCAAGTTGCAGGCTCAGGTGAATTTTCGGGATGAAGGAAATGTAGTTGTTCTTTACAATGAAAAGGGAGAAAGTCTCGCAGTTATTGTTGGGACGAGAGATGAAAGACCGGCTGGTGCTGTGGATGAATTGAAACAAGAATTTGTATCTCCTGTGAAAAGCCAATCTATGGTGATGGGGAGGGACGGAAATCTAATTGTCTCGGATAGTCCCAATGAATTTGGCCGTAAAATCATAGTAGAGGGTTATACAGAAGATCAAAAATATATCAATCAAATCCGAGTGGTCACTTATAGCGGCAGTGGAGAAGAAATTAAAAATGAAGTTTTTAGTTGGGTAGAAGGTAGAAAAACTCAGTATGAGAA
>JAGOHU010000123.1 GCA_017995975.1 Negativicutes bacterium | reverse complement strand
CTTTACAAGTGCTTGAAACGAAAGAGCGAGTCAGCATTATCCAAAATATCAAAGGCAATCGACTCATGCTTTCCACAGGCAATCCGATCTTTGATCCGGAGGGAAATTTATACCGAATTTTGACAAACGTTCGAGATGTGACCGAGCTTCATGAGCTACAAGAACAATTGAAAGAAACCACCGAAGAAAAGAAAAGATATGAGCAAGAGCTTTCGTTGCTCCGTGAGATGGCTTTGGAAGATGACTTTACCTTCCGTAGTGCTTCCATGAGCTACTTGGTTCAGTCTGCTGCCAAAGTGGCTTCCGTAGATTCGACCGTGCTGATCACTGGTGAATCCGGGACGGGCAAAGAGGTCTTGGCGAAAGTGATTCATAAAAAAGGCAAAGGAAATCATGCGCCTTTTATCAAAATAAATTGTGCTGCTGTCCCAGAGGCTCTCTTGGAGTCTGAGCTTTTTGGTTATGAAGGGGGAGCTTTTACAGGAGCGAAAAAAGAAGGGAAGCAAGGACTTTTTGAGCTAGCTGACCAAGGAACCTTATTTTTAGATGAAATTGGCGATATGCCGTTGCAACTTCAGTCGAAACTACTTCGAGCCTTAGAAGATCGAGAATTCCGCAGAGTAGGTGGCGTCAAGTCGATCCAGATCAAGACTCGCATCATTGCGGCGACCAATCAAGACTTGGAAAAGCAGATCAAAGAAGGCAAATTTAGAGAAGATTTATATTATCGTCTCGCAGTTGTGCCTTTTGTAATGCCTCCTTTGCGAGAGCGATCTGAAGATATTCCCCTTTTAGCCATCGGGTTTACCCAGAAATTCTCCGAACAATTTGGCACTGAAAAAAGCCTAGATCCAGAAGTGGTGGAAAAATTAGTCCAATATGAATGGCCCGGCAATGTTCGAGAACTAAGTAATGTGGTAGAACAAATGGTGGTCATGTCGGATCAGAAAAAAATTACTCCTGAATATTTGCCCGATCGAATTCAAGCTCGTCATTTTACTCCGAAAAAAGGAACCAAAATGAAAGAAGCGGTTGCTCAGACTGAGGCCTATTTAATTCGAGAAACTTATAAAGAGTACCAATCTTGGACCAAAACTGCAGAAGCTTTGGGGATGGATCGGGTCAGTATTTATCGGAAAGCAAAAAAATATGGGATTTCCGTTGGCGACTAAAATGATTCGGGCAATTTGCCCGAATCATTTTTTTGTTGCAAAATAGATACGTGTTTAATAAATGCAACAAACCAGACTGATCAATTGAAATATGGGATAAATCCGATGATGATAAAATGAACCTAAATTCAATTGTATCTTTTTTGCAACGTTCTGTGTCGGAGGGCTAGAGAAAGCTGATAGAATGGGCACTGTGAGAAGTCGAGCAAGTTGGCACATTATTTGCTAGTATAAGAGATGTACTTCTGTGTGAAGTTTTAAGAAAACGATTTAGACTAAAGCTAAATGGGGTTTCAAAAGCTGATAAAAAAAACAGTGAAGAAAGAGGGAGTAAATTATGTTGAAAACAGGCAAGCAGTATGAGGAAAGTTTACGTCAAATGAATTTTAAGGTTTATGTTCAAGGAGAATTAGTGGAAAATCCAGTGGATCATCCAATTATCCGCCCTTCTATGAATTCAGTGAAAATGACTTACGAATTGGCAGAAAAACCTGAGTATGCAGACTTGATGACTGCAACGTCCCACTTGACTGGCGAAAAAGTAAACCGTTTTTGTCATCTTCATCAAAGTACAGAAGATCTAGTGAAAAAAGTAAAAATGCAACGTTTATTAGGTCAAAAAACTGCTGCATGCTTCCAACGTTGTGTTGGGATGGACGCAATCAATGCGGTGGATAGCACAACTTTTGAAATGGATCAAAAATTGGGAACTAATTACCACGAAAGATTTGTTAACTTCTTGACTCGTATGCAAGAAGAAGATTGGATTGTTGATGGAGCTATGACCGATCCAAAAGGAGATCGAGGATTGGCACCAAGCAAACAGGCAGATCCAGATTTATTTCTCCGTGTTGTAGAGCGTAGAGAAGACGGAATTGTAGTTCGTGGTGCGAAAGCACACCAAACTGGTGCGATCAACTCTCATTGGATTTTGACAATGCCTACTATTGCAATGGGCCCAGAAGACAAAGACTATGCAGTCGCTTTTGTTTGCCCTGCTGATGCAGAAGGGGTTCTCTATATTTATGGTCGTCAATCCTGTGACACCCGTAAACTAGAAGAAGGAGATATTGATGTAGGGAACAAACAATTTGGTGGTCATGAAGCCCTCATGATTTTCGACGACCTTTTTGTTCCTTGGGAAAATGTATTGATGTGCGGGGAAACTGAATTTTCTGGCATGCTAGTTGAGAGATTTGCAGGCTATCACCGTCAAAGCTACGGGGGCTGTAAAGTTGGAGTTGGAGATGTATTGATTGGTGCTTCTGCTCTTGCTACTGATTACAACGGAGTAGCCAAAGCTTCTCACTTGAAAGATAAATTGATCGAGATGGTTCATCTAAATGAGACCCTATATGCTTGCGGAATTGCTTGCTCCAGCGAAGGCCATAAAACTGCATCTGGCACTTACCTGATCGACTTGATGCTGGCCAATGTATGTAAGCAAAACGTGACTCGCTTCCCTTATGAAATCGCTCGTTTGGCCGAGGATATCGCTGGAGGCTTGATGGTTACTCAGCCATCTGAACAAGACTTACGCCACCCAGAAATTGGTCACTATGTGGAAAAATATTTCCGTGGAGTCGCATCGGTTCCGACCGAACACCGCCTACGGATTATGCGGTTGATTGAAAATATCACTTTGGGTACTGCCGCAGTAGGCTATCGTACCGAATCCATGCACGGAGCAGGCTCGCCTCAAGCCCAACGAGTGATGATCGCTCGCCAAAGCAATTTGGAACAGAAAAAAGAGCTCGCCAAAGCAATTGCGGGAATTCCAGCCAATTAATCAGCTAAAGGAGGGTCTGCTTGTGGACCAAGGACGAGTGAGTCAGACAATCATTGAGAATTTTTTAAATGAATCAGATCATCCCCCACAAGTAATTCGTTTGACCGACCAAGGAGAATTGACCTTGAAACTAACAGGCCCTTGTGCTCAGTGCCCTAGTGGTCAACAAGAACTTCAAGAAACCTACCAAAGTCTGCTTCATGAGCGATTTCCTCAATTAGTCGAAGTAAATTGGCAAACCGGGGTCAATGAAGAGCTACTTCAAGAAGCTCTCCGGATTTTGCGTAAAGGAAAATAAATTCATGGGAAAAACGATTGGGATTTATTTTTGTGGAGGCTGCAATTCAAAAATTGACCGGGTACAAATTGCCGAATCATTGACTAGAAAACTAGAAAAAGACGGATTTAAGATTGTTTTAAATCCGTCTTTTTCGGTAGATTACCTCATTGCTCTGAGTGGCTGCTCTGCTGAGTGTGCTAGTAAGTATCGACAAGAATTGGTGGGAGCTGTATCGGTCGGAGGCGAGAAGATTGAGAGTTGGCCTTGCCCAGCAGACCAGATTGTTTCAGAAATTATGGATAGAGTGAGGGATTATTTTGAAAGATTGGCAAAATAAATATAAAGATAAAATTGTATCTCCTGAGGTTGCCATTGCAAAAGGAGTCCAATCCAACAGTCGAGTAGTGATTTCACATGCTTGCGCAGAGCCTCAGACTTTGGTGAAAGCCCTTGTGGCAGGAGCTCCAAATCTTAAAAATGTAGAAATTATCCACATGGTAGCCATGGGAAAAGCTAGTTATACAGCTCCTGAATTGGCAGAGAGTTTTCATCATAATGCTCTATTTGTAGGCGGCTCAACTCGCAAGGCCGTTTCGGAAGGACGAGCTTCCTATACACCATGCTTTTTTTCAGAAGTCCCCTCCTTGTTTCGAGAGAAAATTCTACCAGTCCAGACTGCTTTGATTCAGATTAGTCTTCCTGATGAAGAAGGGTATTGTAGCTATGGAGTGTCTGTCGATTATGGTCAAGTGGCGGCTGAGTCTGCTCAGGTCGTAATTGCTCAAATGAACACTTTTTCTCCTCGAACTGGTGGAGCAAAAATTCATTTAGATCAAATTCAGTACTTAGTGCTGAAAGATGAACCTCTAATCGAGTTACGGCCTCCAACCATTGGCGAAATCGAAAAGAAAATTGGAGAGAACGTAGCTAGTCTGATCGAAGATGGCTCTACTTTGCAGCTTGGAATTGGTGCTATTCCTGATGCGGTTCTTCTTTTCTTAAAAGAGAAAAAAGATTTGGGAATCCATTCGGAGATGTTTTCCGACGGAGTGGTTGAGCTTGCAGAAGCTGGGGTGATTACTAATAAAAAGAAAACCCTTCATCCGGGCAAGTTTATTGCGACTTTTTTGATGGGAACTCGTAGGCTATACGATTTTGTAGACAATAACCCAGATGTAGAAATGCATCCAGTAGATTACACCAACGATCCTTTTATAGTAGCTCAAAACGAGAAGTTGATGTCCATAAATTCGGCCATTCAAGTGGATTTTATGGGGCAAGTCAATGCAGAAGTGATCGGTGGTAAGCAATTTAGTGGGATTGGTGGACAAGTGGATTTTGTTCGAGGAGCTCGTAGGTCAAAAGGAGGAAAATCGATTATTGCCTTGCCTTCCACTGCGTCTGGAGGAAAAGTATCACGAATTGTATGCGAATTGGATCCCGGTAGTGCGGTCTCCACTTCCCGCAATGATGTGGACTATATTGTGACTGAGTACGGAATCGCTTACTTAAGAGGGAAAACCTTGCATCAAAGAGCGGAGGAATTGATCAAAATTTCTCATCCAGATTTTCAAGCTCAATTAACAGAAAACTTCAGAGAATGAACTGGTTTTAAATAAAAAAGTAACCTCCAGCAATCGGCTGGAGGTTACTTTTTTCAGTATTTGAAATGCTAGTTGCGGATGAAATCTCGCAATGCAAAAAGAATGATCGGTATGAGAAGAAATAAGAGACTTTTTTTAGTTTTAAAATTTCGGAGCCCGAAGGTTAATGTTTGAGACCCTTTTGGACAACTAGAAATACACTGAAAACAATCAATACATTGGGGGTTTAAGACATCAGTAGAGGTGGAGACTTGAATTCCCATTGGGCAAGCTCGGTCGCATTGTTTGCATTGGACACAAGTATTGGAATCGCGTTTGATGGTAAAGATTCGCAAGAAAGACATTACACCATAGATGGCGCCTTGAGGGCAGAACCAACGACAGTAAGGTCGATTGATAAACAGAGAAAGAATAGAAAAGACAATCATTGCATAAAAGGTGATTTCCAATATATCTTGGCCCCGCACATAGGCAAAAAATCCTTTACGCACATAGAGAGTGTCGACAAGCAAGGTCAGTCCGATGAGAGGCCCGCTGTAGCG